>JAXDMB010000396.1:0-4810 GCA_034666325.1 Vulcanimicrobiota bacterium | reverse complement strand
TACGGCTGGGAAGACATCGAGCTCGGCCTTCGCCTGCGCGCGATCGGAACCAAAGCGGTGTTCAACCGTTTCGCCGTCGCGTTCCACCACAAGCCGCGCCCCAAGGGCACGAACGTCGAAGGCATGCTGCGCCAAGTGCGCGCGCAGGCGCGCACAGCGGTGCGGCTCGAGCGGCTGCATCCCGGCTGGCGCGTCGCGCTCGCGGTCGGCGACACCGCGCCGCAGCGGCTGCTCGGGGACGCGCTGCGCAAGAGCGGCGTGGTGGAGCGGCTCGAACGCATCGTGCAATCGAGCGTGGGCGACGAAAAGCTGTCGCCGGCGAAGCTCGCCGCCGCGCGCGTGCTCGCGAACGCCGCCTACTACGACGAGCTCGAGCGCGCGAAGCGCGCGCAGTAATTTTGCGATGAACGGGCTTGGCGCGGACGACGGCGCGCTAGCCGGCCCCGTGCGCACGGCGTGATGCGCATCCTCCTCTCGCGCACCGATCGGGTGGGCGACCTGATCCTGTCGACGCCGGCGATCGCGTCGGTGCGGCGCTCGTTCCCGGACGCGCACGTGACGCTCGCGTGCAGCCGCTACAACTCCGTGGTGGTCGACCGCTCGCCGGACGTCGACGAGCTCGCACTGATCCCCGCCGGCGTGAAGCCCGGCGCGTTCGGCGCGCGCTTCCGCGGCGTCGATCTCGCGATCGCGCTCGCGCCGCGCGACCTCGACCACCGCATCGTCGCCGCCACGCGCGCGCCCAAGCGCGTGGGCTACACCTACGAGACGCGCTATCTCGCGCGGCTCGTGCTGCGCACGATGCTCACCGACGTCGTCCTGAGCCAAGCCGACCCGGCCACCGCCGAACGCCGGCCGAACCGGCCGATCCCGCACGAGGTCGACCAAGTGCTCGCGGTCGCAGCCGCGGCGGGCGCCGGCACGCTGACGCACGACCTCGTCTTGCCGGTCACGGACGAGGACCGCGCCGCGATCGCCAACGTGCCGCCGAGCCCGATCGTCGTCCAGCTCGGCCGGCGCTGGACGGAGCACGGGTCCACGACGGAGAGCTGTCTGCAGCTCTTTCGCGACTTGCGAGCGCTCGGGCGGCCGCTGGTCGCGACCTACGGCGAGGACGCGCACGAGCTCGGCGAGCACGTCGAACGTGCGGCGGTCGCCGATCTCGTGCTCGGACGCTTGCCGTTCCACGTGTGGGCGGCGGTGTTCGAGCGCGCGGCCTGCGTGGTGACGATCGATACGGGTGCGACCCATGTCGCAAGCGCCGTGCGGGTCCCGACGGTCGTCCTGTTCGAGTACAAGTGGTTTCGCCTCGCGTCCCAGGAATGGTCGCCGTACCGCGTGCCGAACGCGATCCTGCGCAAGCCGCCGGACGAATCCGACGAAACGCTGCGCGCATCGCGCGCGCAGATCGTCGCCGCGGTCGCAGCACTCCTATGACAGCCCTTCCACAAGCTCAGGATGACATGCGCATCTCCGTCGTCGTGCCGACGTACAACCGTCTGGACACGCTCCGCCACGTGATCCCGTCGCTGCTCGCGCAAGATTTGCGCCGCGGCGAGTTCGAGGTGGTCGTGGCCGACTCCAACTCCACCGACGGCACCGCGGAGTATCTCGCCGGCGTCGCGCAGGACAACCCGTTCGTGCGCCACCTGCCGGGTGCGTACACCGGCCGCGCGTCCGCGCGCAACGCGGGAATCGCGGCGGCGAAGGGCCGCATCGTGCTGTTCACCGACTCCGACATCATCGCGTCGCCCGACTTGCTCTCGCGCCACCTCGCGCACCACGACCAGCCCGGCACGCGCGCGATCGTCGGCATGGAAGTGCAAGTGACCTCGTTCGAGGACTATCTCGCCAAACGCGCCGACCGCGCGAAGCGCACGCCGCTGCACGGCGAGAGGCCCAAGCGCCTGTCGTGGCTGTATTTTCTCACCGGCAATGCGTCCGCTCCGCGCGCGGAGCTCGACCGCGTCGGCCGCTTCGACGAGGACTTCACGGGCTACGGCCACGAGGATCTCGAGCTGGGCTATCGCCTGCAGCACGGCGGCATCCCGATCGAGTACGAGCCGAACGCCGTGAACTATCACTGGCATCCCGTGCCGTGGGAGGAGCAGCAGAAAAAGTACGAGCTCGCCGGAAAGTCGACCGTGCGCTTCTTCCGCAAGCACCCCGCGTTCGACGTGCGGCTGCGGCTCGGCATGACGCCCGTGTCGCTCGCGCTGCACGGCCTCATCGAGAACGTGCCGCAGCTCAAGACGTGGATCGAGGACGGCGCCGCGAAGCCCGGCCTCACGCGCACGCTCTCGTACCAATATCACTACCTCACCGGAGTCAAGGCCGCGCTGCACGATGCCCGTTCGTAAACCAGACCGTCGCGTCGAATGCGGCGAGCTCACCGCCGCGGATGCAGGCCGCCTCGTCCAAGAGGGCGGTGCTGAACGCCCTGAGATGGTCGAGTTGCTCGGGTGGGTGCATCGCCGCCGGGATCATGGCGGCTTGATCTTCATCGACGTGCGCGATCGCAGCGGTTTGACGCAGCTCGTCTTCAATCCCGATTCCGACGGCACGTCCGGCGCGGTGTTCGGGCTCGCCGAGTCGTTGCGCAGCGAGGACGTCATCGGGGTGCTGGGTCACGTGCGGCGCCGTCCGGCGGGCACGGAGAACTCGCGTCTGGCAACGGGCGAGATCGAGGTCGCGGTGGACGAGCTGCGCATCGAGAACCGTTCGGAGACACCGCCGTTCGTGATCGCGTCCGACGAAGAGCCGGCCGAAGACGTGCGCTTGCGCTACCGCTACCTCGATCTGCGGCGGCCGCGGATGCAGCGGAACCTCACCGTGCGGCACAAGATCGTCAAGGCGTTGCGCGACTACTTCGACGACAACGGCTTCCTCGAGATCGAGACGCCGGATCTCATCAAGTCGACGCCGGAAGGCGCGCGCGACTACCTCGTTCCGTCGCGCGTGCACCGCGGCACGTTCTACGCGCTGCCGCAGTCGCCGCAGATCCTGAAGCAGATCCTGATGATCGGCGGCCTTGGCCGCTACATGCGGATCGCGCGCTGCTTCCGCGACGAGGATCCGCGCGCCGACCGCCAGCCCGAGTTCTCGCAAGTCGACGTCGAGATGACGTTCGTGCAGCAAGACGATGTCATCGCGATGATGGAAGGCTCGATGCGCTATGTGTGGCAGCGCGTGCTGGGCGAGGCGATTCCCGATCCGCTGCCGCGCCTCACGTACGCCGACGCGATGCGCCGCTACGGCTCCGACAAACCCGATCTGCGCTTCGAGCACGAGCTGGTGGACGTTGCCGACCTCTTCAAGAGCGGCGCGTTCGCATTGTTCGCCGGGCTCGCGGAGAGCGACGCGAACCGCGTGATCGCGCTGCGCTGGCCGGGCGGCGCGTCGCTCTCCCGGCGCGACTTCGACGCGCTCACCGAGCTCGCGAAGACGTTCGGCGCGAAAGGGCTCGCGTACGTCTCGTTCGCGGCCGACGGCATCAAAGGCTCGATCGCGCGCTTCGTCGACGACTCGCTCGCGGCGCGGCTGCGCAAGCGCACCGGCGCGCAGGACGGCGACGCGGTCCTGTTCGTGGGCGACGCTTCGCGCACCGCATCCGACGTCGCCGGGCGCTTGCGGCTGGAGATGGGCGATCGCTTGGGACTCCGCAAGCCGGATGCGTTCGCGTTCTGCTGGGTGCTCGGCTTTCCGCTGTTCGAGCGGGACGAAGAGACGGACGAAATCACGTTCTCGCACCACCCGTTCACCGCGCCGCTGCCGGGCCAGGAGGCGCTGTTCGACAGCGATCCGCTCGCGATCACGGCGCAGCACTACGATCTGGTGCTCAACGGCTATGAGCTCGGCAGCGGCTCGATCCGCAACCATCAGGCCGAGTTCCAGCGCCGCGTGTTCAAGCGCCTCGGACTCACCGACGAGCAGATCGACGACCGCTTCGGGTTCTTCATGGAAGCGCTGACGTACGGCGCGCCGCCGCACGGCGGCATGGCGCTGGGCGTCGACCGGATCGCGATGCTTGCCTGCGGCGAGACGAGCATCCGCGACGTCATCGCGTTCCCGAAGAACCAGCAGGCGCGCGACGTGATGATGGACGCGCCGTCGAGCGTCCCGCAAAAAGCACTCGAGGAGCTGGGCCTACGAATCGTCCAGCCGCCCACGACCTGACGTTCGCTTCCGCGCTCGCGGGTGAGCGCGGCGCGGCGTTCGAGCACGCGGCCGAGCTCGACGACGACGCGCGTCTCGACACGGCTCGCGCGTTCGGTTACGAGGTCGTGGTCGCATGGTGGGCGGCGCTGACCGCCGCGCATGGAAAGCGCGGCCCGGTACGCCTCGATGCGGAGCCCGATGCGCTGCGCGCGCCCTTCGAACCGGATCGCGCGATTCGCATGCAGCCCGCGCTGCGAGCGCTGGCGCGTCGAATCGGCTCGTCGCTCGGCGTGCTCGATGCGGAAGTCGCGGCGTATCACGCCGGGCTCGCGTACACCGGCATGCTGTCGCCTGCGCACCGTGCCGAGCACGGCGTCTATTACACGCCGCCCGCGCTCGGCGCGCGGCTCATCGACCGTGCGACCGCTGCCGGCGTCGACTGGCGCACGGCGCGCGTGCTCGATCCCGCATGCGGGGGCGGCGCGTTTGTCGCACCTGTTGCGCGGCGCATCGCCGGCGCGCTGGGTTCGTGCGAGCCGCACATCGTACTGGAGCACGTTGCGCAGCGAGTGCGCGGCTATGAGATCGACCCGTTCGCCGCGTGGCTTTCGCAGGTCGCGCTCGACGCCGTGATGCTGCCGGTGACGCGCGC
>JAXDMB010000395.1:0-4694 GCA_034666325.1 Vulcanimicrobiota bacterium | reverse complement strand
TTCGACGGCGAGACGCTGCGCATCAGCTACGACTTCACCAGCGGCGGGCGCGCGGCGTACGCGGTGAACGAGGTGCGACTCGGCGAACCGCTCGCGCTGTCGTGCGCGGTGGACGGCGACGCGAACGGCGCCGCGCTGCGCGCGACGTTCGTGGACCGTTACGGCGACCGCGACACCGTGACGTTCGCGCGCCGGATCGACTTCGGCGACACGCGCCGCCTGACGGTGAAGGTCCCGTCAGCGCTCGCACCGCCGGTCGCACTGCGCAATATCTACGTGGTGGGCACGCTCGCGAACCCACCGGTCGTGTCGTCGGGCACGATCGGCGTGCACGACTGTACCGCGAGCATGCCGGGCGCGGGCGTCCCAGCGACGGGCGTGCCGGGCGCCGGCGCGCCGTCGGGCGCGAAATCCTCGCGGTCTCCCTGACGCTG
Organism: Vulcanimicrobiota bacterium; assembly: GCA_034666325.1. Classification (GTDB taxonomy): domain Bacteria; phylum Vulcanimicrobiota; class Vulcanimicrobiia; order Vulcanimicrobiales; family Vulcanimicrobiaceae; genus Vulcanimicrobium. Next base: position 4,260 of record JAXDMB010000395.1, on the reverse strand, counting down.
CGAACCTTCGGGTTCCGGCGCATCGAACGCACCCGCTAGCACGCCGCCGCGCGGCTTGAACATGCTCCACGCGATGCCCGCGATGAACAGCACCACTCCGGCGACGAGCGCCCAGGTGGCCGGCGCCGCGGCGACCGCAAGCGCCGGATACGTGCCGATGGTCGCGCGGACGCGGATGCCGGCGATGGGGACGGTTTGTCCCGATGCGGCGAGCGTGATGCCGAGCGGTTTTCCGGCGTCGTCCGCGGCGGTGAGGACGAGCGCGGGGGACGTCTTGCCGGCGAGCGCGGCCGCGTTCGCGTGCGAGAACTGCGCGAGCTCCTGCGGCGTGAAGTAGAGCGCGCGCACGATGCGATGGCGCGCGGGCGTGGCGAAGGTGTCGAACGGAACGTCGAGCGCGCCGATGCGCTGGCGCTCGCGAAACAGCAGCACGGGCGAGAGGAACGACGCGTTCGTCGGCTGCGTGATCGTCAGATGCGTGCCGCGCTCGTCGAACGCGTCGATGTACGCCGCCGGGCGCGGTTCGAGGTACACGAGCGATTCGCCGAGCACGCGGCGCGCTGCCGGCGCGACCGCGATCTCCGGCGCGTTGCGACGCCGCAGCACCACCGCGCTCGAACCGCGCGCGAGCGCCGCGTCGTCGACCTGCGCGAAGAACGCCGCGGCGCCGATTGCCGGGATCGGCACCACCGTGCCCGGCGTTCCCACCAGGCTCGCGGTGTCGGGGCCGAGCAGTCCCGACGCCAGCCCCGCGACATCGACGATCGCCGCGCCCGCCATCGCGACCAGCAGTCGTTTTCCGGCGACGCCGTCTTCGCCGCGCCGCGCCGCGTTCGCATATGCGAGCATCACGACCAGCGCGATCGCCAGCGCGAGCGCGTACTGCCAGGTGTGATACAGCGGCGTGAACGGATAGAGATCCTGCGCGAGCACGAGCGCCATCGCGACCGCCGCGACCGCCAGCGCGGCGACCCGCGCGCTCACTTGTCCGTTCCTCGTCTACGCTGCGGTACGGACTTGTCCGTTCCTCGTCTACGCTGCGGTACGGACACTACACGCTGCCGTGCTTCGGCTTTTTCAGCGCCGGGGCGACGAACTCGCGCATCTGCTCGATCGTCATGGCGCCGTCGAAGCCGTTCACGACATGGCCGTCACGCCCGACCACCACGCTTGTCGGCATGCCCGGCGCGGCGTACGCGCGGCCGTACTGCTGCTTCTCGTCGACCAGAATGGGGAACGTCACGCCGCGCTCGCGCGCGTACGCCTGCGCGACCGACGCGGACTCGCCTTGGTCCACGCCGAGCACGATGACCTTGCCCGCGTTCTCGCGCGCGAAGCGCTGCAGCGCCGGCATCTCCTCGCGGCACGGCGGACACCACGTCGCCCAAATGTTCACCAGCACCACTTCGCCGCGATGGCGCGCGAGCGAGTCGGTGCGGCCGTCGGTGCGCAAGACGTCGAAGGACGGCGCGGGCGCGCCGGCCAGCGAGCCCGGACCGCCGCCGGACGGCCCTTTGCCGGGGTCGGGGGCGTTGTAGCACGCGCTGAGAAACATCACCGACGCGATGACGAGCAGCCTCCGCACCCGGGCCCCTTCGTGGTGAACGCAGCCGTTCCGTCCGCGTGGCGCGAACGTCGCATCCGCGCGGCCGGCGCGAGCATCGCCGCGTTCGAGGCGGGCAGCGACGCGAGCGATGCGCCGGTCGTGCTGCTGCTGCACGGTCTGGGCCACTGGAGCGACGGCGCATGGGGACGTCTCGTGCCGCAGCTCGATCCGGCGCTGCGCTATGTCGCGATCGACTTGCCGGGTTTCGGCGCGAGCGACAAACCGGACGTGCGCTACGACCGCGCGTACTTCCGCCGCGTCGTGGACGACGCCGCCGGCGCGCTGGAGCTCAAGCGTTTCGCGCTCGCGGGACACTCGCTGGGCGGGTTCATCGCCGCCGACTGGGCGGGCGCGAATCCCGAGCGCGTGACGCACCTCGCGCTGATCGCGCCCGCCGCGTTCGCGCGCACGTCGCGGCACGTGATCTACGCGCTCATCGCGAGCCGCGCGCCGCGCGGCCTCGTGATGCTGCGCCCGTCGCGCGGTTTCATCGCGCGAACGCTGCGGCGCGCCGTGGCCGATCCCGCGGCGCTCGACCCCGGTCATCTGGATCGTGCGTACGAGCTGGCGCAGGATCTGTCGCTGCGAAAAGCGTTCGCCGGCGTCTATGCCGCAGCCGCGCAGGCGTTCGCCGAATCACGCGACGTGCACGCCGGATTCGGGCGCTACACGGGCCCGGTGTTCTGCGCATGGGGAAAGAACGACCGCTACATTCCGGCCGCCGCGCTGCGCGACGTGCTGCGCATCTACCCGCACGCGACGACGCTCGTCCTCGAGCGCACCGGTCACCTTCCGATGGTGGAAGAGCCGGAGCGTCTCGGCAAGGCGCTGCGAAATTTTCTCACGCGCGAGCGAGCCGGCTAAGAGCTGATCTCCTGCGGCGGCGGCTCGGCGCTCGCGCGGGCCGCGTCCCGTTCCCGGCCCTGATCGATCGCGATGAACGTCACGACGTCCCATGCGTTGTGGATGCCGAGGAAGATCAGCAGCATCGTTCCGCCGGCAAGCGCGAACAGCGTTCCGGCCGGCGCAGCGGCGAGCCGCACCGCCGCAACGAAGATCGTTCCGTACGCGATGAGCGGCACGATCCCGTACGAGATCCAGTCGTCGATCTGCGGACGGTACAACGGGCCGAGGCGCGTCCGCATGCGATGGATGACCAGACCGATGTACGCGATACCGAAGAAGCCGGTCAGCGCGAGCACGACGCCCGCGTAGATCAGCGAGCTCCACGGCGCGCTCAGCACGGCCGAGATGAAGAGCGCTACGGAGAAATGGACGACGGTCGGGGTCGTGAATGTCGAGACGCCGTCGCTGGTGTTGCGCGAGCGGTCACCCGCCACCAGCGTGATCACGACGAACAACAAGCCGGTCAACGCCGCGGCCGACGAGCCGATGATGACGTAGAAGTTGGACCATGCGGTGAGGGCGGAGGGCGCGGCTTCGTGCATGCTTCGAGTCCCCGAGCGGAAGAGACGGCACCGCATGCTTCGCGCGCGTGAAGACCGCCCCTGGACGCTCCTTTGCGGTCCGATCGAAAGGCCGCCGCGGGCGCGGGCGTGTACGTTGCACGGGCGATGATGCGCGACGACGAGCCGCGGCCCGCGCCGGCTGACGCCGGCGGCGATCCCGTGTGCTGGCTGCACCTCGTGTGCGAGTCGTGCGGCGCGTTGATCGAGCGCCATGGCGACGGTCACCGACCGGGGTGCGAAGCCGTTTCGGAGGCCGAACCCTAGCCGGCTGAACCGGTGCGCGTGATAGGGCGGGCGACCACCCTTTCCAGGAGACGCGCACCGATGATGCAGACCCAATGGCCCGGGCTCGGGCCGAATCTCGACTTCTCTTCGCTCGACGCTTCGGCGGGCACGGGCCGGCACGTGTTCCCCGGCGACGGCGCGTTGCGCGCGAGCGCGCCGCCGCAGCCGGCGGACGGCGTCGCGCGCCCCTGGTGGACGTGCGGCACGGGCAACGTGAACGGGAACCCGTTCGGCGGACTGCTCGGCGGGTTCGACGGAACGCCGGGAAGCATGTCGGGCCTGTTGTCCGGGCTCGTCAACGTGCTGCAGCAGCTGCTCGGCGCGCTGTTCAACCAGAACACGAACTCCAACGTGAATCCGAGCGCGAACGTCAACCAGGGCGCCGTGCAAACGCCGCTCCCGGGCGGGCCGCAGCAGCGGTTCGAGAACGTCGACGTGAGCTCGACGGGTGATCCGCACATCGCGGAAACCGGATCGCGCACGGGTCCCGGCGGGAACCGTGCCGTGGACGACCGCTGGGACAGCATGGCGTCGCACGACGACCTCGTTCACAGCAATCAGATCGAGGGCGGCTACCGCGTGTCCACCGCGGTGACGCAGCCGGGCGCGAACGGCGTGACGTTCAACCAATCGGCGACCGTGCACGCGAACTTCGATCAAGACGCCGTTACGATGAACCGCGACGGCTCGTTCGCGATCTATGACGACGGTGCGGAACTGCAGCTGGGCAACGGCGAATCCGCGACCCTGTCGGGCGGCGAACGGGTGACGGTGAACCAAGACGGCTCACTGGCGGTGAACGCGAGCGGTGCGAACGGCGCCTCCATCATGACGACGCTGCGCAGCACCGGCGCGGGTGTCGACGTGACGACACATGGCAACGACATCCTGCTCGGCGGC
>JAXDMB010000394.1:0-5997 GCA_034666325.1 Vulcanimicrobiota bacterium | reverse complement strand
CGGTCCGGACCCGGCGTTCGCCCCCGGGACGGACGCAGGGAATTGGGGCGCGAACCCCGCTGCATGGAATCAACGGTGCGCGAGACACACGTCGAAGCGACGGTGCGCGATCACCTTGCGAACGAGCGGACGTTTTTAGCGTACGTCCGCACGTCTCTGGCCATGGTCGGGTTCGGGTTCGTCATCGCGCGGCTCGATCCGACGTCCGCGCTATCGCTCGCTGCCGGCGGTGTGTTGGTGCTCGGCGGAACGGCGATGGCGCTGTTCGGTGCCTACCGGTACGTCAGAGAGCGTCGCGCGCTGATCGACCATCGCTGGCACACGCTGCGCCCGACCGCCGCGGTCGCGATCGCGGCCGGCTGCGGCGCGTTCGGCCTGTTCGCCGTGTACGCGCTGATCCGGCTCACGCTGCATTAGCCGGGCTCGTCGCCGGCGAGGACGTGCGGGGTGATGAAGAACACCACCTCGTCCTTGTTGTGCGTCGTCTGCCGGTTGCGAAAGAACGCGCCGAGCACCGGCAGATCGCCGAGCACCGGAAATTTGGTGATCGTCTCGGAGTCGACGTCCTGGAAGAGGCCGCCCAGCACGATCGTCTCCCCGTCGCGCACGCGCAGCGTCGCGTCGACCTTGCGGTTGGCGACGATCGGGAAGTTGTTGTTGAAGCCGATGATCTGGCTGTACTCGGGGTGGAATTCGGCGGTTATCGAGCCGTCGGCGCCGATCGTCGGCGTGAGGCGCAGGCGGACGCCGACGTCGATCGTCTGAACGCTCGGGAAGCCGGTCTGCTGGTTCACGGTGACGACCGGGTACTGCTCGCCGATCAGCAGCGAGGCCTCGCGGTTGTTGAGCGTCGCGATGCGTGGCTGCGCGAGGATCGAGGCGTGGCCGCGCTGCACGAGCGCGTCGATCTGCGCGTTGACCGCGATCGCGCCTTTGGTGAGCGCGTACGGGAACTGCGCGAGCGCGCCCGAGCCGTAGCCGGTGCCGCCGAACTGCACGCCGACGTTGGTCGTGTCGTTGACCGGCTGAACGTCGGCGACGCGCACCTCGATCATCACCTGGCGCCCCGGCGCGTCGAGATCGTGCAGCAGCGCGCGCACGGTGGCGTGGAGATCGGCGCTGCCGCTGACGACGATTGCGTTGCGGCGGTCCTCCGCGATCAGCGCGCCGTCGGGTACGGCGGAACGCAGCGCTTTCACCGCGTCGCTCGCGCGCAGGTTGCGCAGCGGAATGGATTCCGTCGCGACCGCGCCGCCGCTCGCTGCCTCGCCGGGGAACCGCCGGTTCATCGACGCCCCGTCACCGACGAAGAGGATGCGTCCGTCCCGATGCGTCTGCAGACCGTACGCGGTCAACAGCGCCGACAGCGCTTCATCGAACGTGACGTCTTTCAAACGCAGCGTGACCCGCTGCGGCTTGACGGAACCGTCGGCGACGACGTTGTGTCCGGATCGCGCGCCGAGCAGGCGAATGACATCGGCCAGATCCACATCGCGCGCATCGAGCGTGAACCGCTCGCTCCGCACGGCCGCCGTAGGCCCCGGTGCGGGAGTCGCCGGCGGATCGGGTGACGCGCGAAGCGGTGCCGCCGATGCGGCGAACAGCAGCGCGGCGAGTGCGGCGCACGTGAATCGATTCATGCTAGCGGCCTCCGGAATCGGAGCGGTTCGGCGACGAGACGGGTGCGACGGCGAGAACGGCACCGCGCGCAAGCCGGATGCCGTCGGCGGTGATCGCAGCGATCGTTTCCCCCGCGATGCGGTCGCCCACGGTGACCAGTCGCGTCGTACCGGCTTCGTCGACGAGCGCGAACGGGCGCGCACCGGTGACGACCGCGGTGACGCGAGCCGTGGTCGCGATTAACGCAGGCAGTGCTGACGGCGGCCGTCCGAACGGCGGCGCTGCGCTCGCGACGCCGTCGTTCGGCGGAAGCGGTCGCAATGCGGGCGGAATCGCCGAGAACACGGGCATAGCGGGCGATGCGACGGATGTGGACGCTGCATTCGGGACGCTTGCGAGCGGCGTCGCGGCAACGGCGCGGGAAGGATCGCCGGTGAACGGGTCGCGGCGCGGGAGTACCACGCCGGCGATGCTCGGCGCGGGAAGTGCGCGCACGACCGGCGTGTTCATCGGGTGTGAGCCTGCCGCGCCGCGCGCGACGATCGGCGTCGTGACGAACGATCCGGCGAATGCGGCGAACGCGGCGAACGCCAACAGCATGCGGCTCGACCGGCCGAGGCTACGCATTCGGCCCGACCTTCACCGGAACCGGGGCAATGCGCTCGAGAACCACCCGCAGCGACGCGATGAGCGTTGCGTCCGCCGATGCGGCGTTTTTGCGCGCGACCGACGTGACGTCGACCGACGCGAGCACGCGTCCCGCGGACAGCGCGCGGATCGTCGCCAGCACGCCGGCATACCGGCCTTCGACCGCCATCTCCACCGTGATGTCCTCGAACACATCATCCCCCGTGAGCGGAGTCGGGCCTGTCGCCGTGAGCGGCGTCGCGCCGCTCGCCGTCATTCCCGTGATCGCGCAGCCGTGTCGGACTGCGATCGCAGCTGCGTCGCGAACGAACCGTGCGACCAGCGCGCTGCGGTCGAGCGCGAAGTCGGCGTGGTGCAGCCGCTCGCGCAAACGGCCGCGTTCGCGTACGAACGCCTCGCGCGACTGGAGCGTGCGTTCGCCGTCGCGCAGTGCTTCGGCGACGTTCGCGTTGGCGGCGATTCCCGCGTTCACGCGCGCTTCGCCGGAGCGGAAGACGAACGCGTATCCGGCCAGCACCACCAGGACGGCTGCGAACCGGACGACCTTCGCGTCCGTCATCGGCGCTGTTCCAGCGCGATGGCGTACGTCACGCCCTGCCGGGCCGGGTCCTCGTGCGCGGAGATTAGGCGCGCGCCCCCGTATGACGGGAGTTTGGCGAGCTCGTCGATCGCCGTGCCGACCGTGCCGAGCCGCGCGCCGCGGCCTTCGAGCGCGAGCGCTCCGTGGTCCGCGTGGAGTGCGGTGAGCCAGGCATCGGACGGCAGCGCATCGCCCACGACCGCGATGTCGCTCGCACGCTGCGCGCCGGAACGGCGAATTCGGTCGACGCGTTCGGCGAGGCCGCGCAGCCTCGTCACGTCGCGCTCGATCGCGCGAACGCGTGCGACGTCGCGTGCCGTCGCGGCAAACCGCACTGCGAGCACCGCGCCGTCGCGCTGCGTCGCGCGCAGCCGCGCGTGCTGCACGCTCCACACCACCGCGACGAATGCCACCGAGCAAAGCAGCGCCGCGAGCGGCGCGCGCAGCGTCGCCGGCACCGCCGGCGGAAGCGCCGTGCCGAGATGGCGTTCGCTCCACGTGACGACATAGTTGATCCGTCTCACGCCGCGAGCTCCCACAGCGCGAGGCCGTATGCGAGGCCCCAGTCGGGCGAGGCGGCGCGCACGACGTCGGCCGGAAGCGCGTCCGACGTTCCGGCGGCGAGCGCGCCGAGCCGCACCGGGATCGCGACGGCGCGCTCGAGCGCGTCGGCGAGTCCTGCCAGGCGCGCGCCGTTGCCGGCGAGCGCGATCGCACGCATCTCCGTGCGCGCGTTCGCCCGGTGATCGATGAGCGCGGACGCGAGCTGCTCCACGAGCGCGTCGCGCGCGTACTCGCCCGCGCCCGCGAGCCCGACCGTGCGTTTGCGGTGCTCCGCTGCAGCTGAGTCGATGCCGAGCGATGCGACGACCGCCGCGGTGAGCGCGCCGCCGCCGATCGTGAGGGTCCGCACCGACGGCACCGGATCTTCTGGAACGATGAGCAGCGTCGCGCTCTCGCCGACATCGACGATCGCGTCGGCGTACGCGAACGCGCGCGCGAGCCCGAACGCGACGTCATCCACGGCGACCGGTCGCAGCCCCGCGCGCTTCGCCGCGGAAACGCGCATGTCGAGCGCGCCGCGCCGCGCGATTCCCACGACACAGCGCTCGCTGCCGGCGCGCTCCACCCGTACCGCGGCTTCGTGCAGCGGGTACGCGACGAACCGCTGCGCTTCGAACCGTGCGGCTCGCGCGCGTTCCATCCGCCGCATCGCCGGAAACGTCACCGTGCGCAGCAGCGCGTCCGGTGCGCCGAGCGCGAGTACGCAGCGCCGCTCGCGCGTTCGCAGCTCGGCAAGCGCTTCGGCGATCGCGTTCGCCGAATCTCCGCCGGTCGCGCGGGCCGCGACGGCGACGAGGTGCGGCTGGCCCAGCTCGTCGCATTCGACGAGCGCGACGCGGGTGCGCGCAACGCCGGCGTCGACGCCGAGCGGCAATGTGCGCGGCCGCTTCACGGCAACGCCCCAGCGGGCACGAGCAGCGCAGCCAGCGTGCCGGCCGCGAGGAACGGTCCGAAGCGAATCGCATCGGTGCGTTGCGCACGGCCGGTCGCGAGCAGCCACGACGCGTACGCGCCACCGGCCACGAACGCAGCGCCGAGCGCGATGATTCCGGCCGACGGACCGAACCCCGCGCCGATCGCGGTCCCCAGCTTCACGTCGCCGAGCCCAAGGCCGCGGCCGCGCGTCAGAAGATGAAGCGCGAGGAGCGTCCCGCCGACCGCGAAGGCACCGGCGCAGGCGTGCACCGCGGCGCCGCACACCAACGCCAGCCCGAGCGCGGCGAACGCCGTCGCGCGCGTGAGCACATCGGGGATGTAACCGGTGCGCGCATCGACGACTGCGGCAACAAGCGTCCCGGCGAGCACGGGCAGCGCATTGACGACGTTCATTTTGAAAGTCTCGCGAGCAGAGCGCGTGCCGGCCGGTACGCCGCGTCGAGTGCCAGCGCCGCGTGAAGGTGCGCGCGTTCGGCGCGGAGATCGCCGGCGCAGCGTGCCATGTGTGCCGCGAGATGTGCGTAACGCGGATCGTGTGCGAGCGATGCGGCCGTCGCGAAATCGCGTTCCGCGGCCCGCCAGCGGCGCAGTTGCTGCGCCGCGAAGCCGCGGTCCGCGAGCAGTACGGGGTCACGCGGTGAGACGCTCAACGCCGTATCGGCAGCCGCGTGCGCGAGAACCGCATCGCCGCGGTGCCGCCTCGTCAGGAGAGCAAATGCAAGACGGTCCGCGGCGACGGAAGACGCGACGTCGAGCCGCGCCGCCCGCGCGTAGTAGCGAACGGCACCGCCCACGTCGCCTGCGCGCAATGCGTCGTCGCCGCGCGTGACGAGCGCGGACGCGACGTTCGTGTGAAAGAGCACGCCGGCGCAGGCGAGGGCGACAAGTGAGACTGCGAAACGTCGTCCCACGGAAATCGGGACGCGGCGCGGCGCGCAGATGGCACGCCGCCGTGGCTCAGCAATCGCGTTCATGCCAGCGTCCCGTAGTACGCCGCCAACGCGAGCATCAAGCTGCCCGCTACGATAGACGGTGCCTGCAATGCGGCAGCATGACGCAGTGCCGCCGACAACCGTGTGCCGAGCGCCCCAGCGGCGAGCACCGGCAGCACGTGACCGCATGCGAACACCGCTAGCAGCGATATGCCCGCGGCGCTGTGGCCGCTCGCCAAGGTGAGGCCGGCAATGCCCGCGACGACCGGCGTGCAGCACGGCGACACGACCAGCGCACTCGACGCGCCGAGCAGGAAGACGCCACCTGCGCTCACATTGCCCGGCGCCGCGGCATTATGACGTCGAGCGCCCTGCACGCCTCCGTGCGCGTGCCCGTCGCCGTTCACACCTTCATGCAAATCGCCGTCGTCGTGCACGCCTCCGTGAGAGTGCGAATGCGATCCGCCGCGTGCTCGTGCCAGCGTCACGATCCCGCTAACCGCGAGCGCAGCCGCCATCAGGCCGTACACCGCGGCCGACGCCGCCCACAATGTTCCGAGCGCGCCCGCAACCAGCCCCAGCGCGACGTATGCGCACACGAGGCCGCAGGCGAACGCCGCGACGATCGTTCGCGGGCGCCGCGCCGCGTGCGCGCACGCTGCGACGGCGACGTACCGCGGCGCGGCGCACGGTCCGACGCTCGTTACCATTCCCGCT
>JAXDMB010000393.1:0-3132 GCA_034666325.1 Vulcanimicrobiota bacterium | reverse complement strand
CGCACTCGAAGAGCGCGAGCGCGAGCGGACCGGGATCAAGTCGCTCAAGGTGAAGTACGCGTCGGCGTTCGGCTACGCGATCGAAGTGCCCAAAGCGCAAGTGCCGAACGTTCCGCCGGACTACACGCGCAAGCAGACGCTGGCGAACGGCGAGCGGTACGTGACCGCGGAGCTGCGGGAGCTCGACGTCGCCATCGCGTCGGCCGAGTCGCGCCAGCTGCGGCTCGAACAAGCGCTGTACGAAGCGCTCGTGGACCGCATCGGCGAGCGCGTCGACGACCTGCTCGCCACCGCGGACGCGCTCGCCGAGCTCGACGCGTACTGCGCGCTCGCGCAAGTCGCGGGCGAGCGCGGCTACGTGCGCCCGGCGTTCGCCGAGGACAGCGTGGTGGAGATCGCCGACGGCCGCCATCCGGTGATGGAAGCGCTGCTCGGCTCGTCGTTCGTGCCCAACGACTTGCGCATCGGCGTGGACGCGTCGCGCTTCATCCTGCTCACCGGACCCAACATGGGCGGCAAGTCGACGTATCTGCGGCAGACGGCGCTGCTCGTCGTGCTCGCGCAGATCGGCTCGTTCGTTCCCGCGCGCGCGGCGAAGCTCGGGATCGTCGACCGCATCTTCACGCGCATCGGCGCGGGCGACGACCTCGCGTCGGGACAATCGACGTTCTACGTGGAGATGTCCGAAGCGGCGAACATCCTGCGCCGCGCGACCGACCGCAGCTTGCTGCTGATCGACGAGATCGGCCGCGGCACCGGCACGGTCGACGGGCTCGCGATCGCGCAGGCCATCTGCGAGTATCTGCTCGAGCGCGAGTCGCGCGCGCCGATGGTGCTGTTCGCGACGCACTTCCACGAGCTCGTGCCGCTGTCCGAGCGCTGGGATCTCGTCGCGAACTACCACATCACGGCGGTCGAGAGCACGCGCGGCGGCGCGCCGGTGTTCTCGCACCGCGTGCTGCCGGGATCGTCGTCGCGCTCGTTCGGAATCGAGGTCGCGCGGATGGCCGGCCTCCCGCCTGCCGTGGTCGCGCGGGCGCGCGAAGTCGCCGCCGCGCTGGAAGGCCGTCCGACGGTCGAAGCGGCCGCCCCGCTGCGCGGCAAGCTGGCAAAACCGGCGGTCGCCGAGCAGCCGCTGCTCTTCGATCTGCACTGACGTCACGTCCGGCCAAGCCCCCTCGCAGACTTCGGGGGTACGAGACGGCCGATGGACCGGAAGTTCTGGCTGAACCAGACCCAGCTCGACGCGATCACGGCGGTCGCGTGGGTGGTGATCGCCGTCGTGGCCGGCGTCGTGGTGCAGCGGCTGGTGTTCTGGGCGCTCACCCGGTGGGCGAAGCGCAGCAACGTGCCGTTCGCGACCGCGATCGTTCGGCGCACGAGCCGGTCCGCGGCGTACATCTTCCCGCTGCTCGCGATTCTCGTCGCCGCGCCGCTCGTCGATCTGCCGCCGGCCTGGACGCAGCCGGCCGTGCACGTCACCGGGCTGCTGACGATCGCCGCGATCGCGTGGGCCGTCATCGTGCTCGTGCGCGTGTGGGGCGATGTCGTCGTCGCGCGGCACCGCCTCGACGTCGAGGACAACCTGCTCGCGCGCCAGCTCGGGACGCGCGTCGACATTCTTTCGCGCGTGCTCGTGACGATCGTGATCATCGTCGCGCTCGGCGCGGAGCTGATGACGTTCCCGCCGATTCGCGCGCTCGGAACGACGCTGCTCGCGTCGGCCGGGGTCGCCGGGATCGCGGTGGGGCTCGCCGCACGGCCGCTGTTGGAGAACCTCGTCGCCGGCGTGCAGCTCGCGCTCACCCAGCCGATTCGCATCGACGATGTCGTGGTGGTCGAGAAGCAGTTCGGCCACATCGAAGAGATCCACAGCACGTACATCGTCGTGCGGCTGTGGGACCTGCGGCGGCTCGTGGTGCCGCTCACCTATTTCATCAACACGCCGTTCGAGAACTGGACGCGCCGCACCGCGAACCTGCTCGGCGAGGTGTACGTGTTCGCCGACTGGTGCCTCGACGTCGAGGCGCTGCGCGCGGAGCTGCCCAAGATCGTCGCGCGCACGCCGCTGTGGGACGAGCAGTTCCAAAACGTGCAGGTAACGGACGTGACGGAGCGCGCGGTGCAGATCCGCACGCTCGTGACCGCGCGAAACTCGGCGGACCTGTTCGACCTGCGCTGCTTCGTGCGCGAAGCGATCGTGGCATACATCCGCGACAACCAGCCCGACGCCATGCCGAAGCTGCGGGTGGAGCTCCCGGAACGCAACGGCGGCCAAAGCGCGCCGGCACCGGCCGAGGAGCGCATAGCAAGAGCGGTCGCGTCCTCCGACGGCCAGCAGACGGCCGTTCGGGACGCATGATCCGCGGGGGTAAGCGCAGCGGCAACGAATCGGCAACGCAGGGGAATTCCGCGAGGCGCACACTGCGATGAGTGAGATGCAAGCAGAAAAAACAGAAGACTACCTCCCCGACCGGCCGATCACCCTCGCGGAATATTATCGCATGGGTGAGCTCGGCATCATCAAGCCCGACGACCGTGTCGAGCTGCTCGACGGCGAGCTGATCCCGATGCCGCCGATCGGACCCGAACACAGCTATAGCGTGACGCGGTTGACCCGGTTCTTTCATCAGCGCTTCGGTGACCGTGCTTCCGTGCACGTACAAGGTCCGATTCACCTCGACAAGTGGTCGGCGCCGCAGCCCGACGTCATGCTGAACGCGCTTCCTGAAGAGCAATATGCGGTGGCGCATCCCACACCCGAAGAGACGTTGCTCGTCGTAGAAGTATCCGTGACGTCCCATTCGACGGATCGCGGCAAGAAGCTGCGCGCGTACGCTCGCCGCGGCGTGCGCGAGTACTGGATCGTCGACATGCTCCACGAGCGCATCGAGGTCTACCGCACACCGCGCGGTGAGCGCTACGCGTTTCATCAGACGGCGGTTCGCCGGAAATCCGTCGCGCCGATGATGTTCCCCGGCGAGACCGTCGCGGTCGACGACATCCTGCCGCCGCGATGAGCGTTCGGTCGCCGGGCCAGCGTGGGCCGGCATTACCGAACTGCCCGGAGGTCGGCGGCGCGGCGTTGAACGCCGTGGGGTGATCCGGCTCTTGGACCCTGAGACGATCGGG
>JAXDMB010000392.1:0-7318 GCA_034666325.1 Vulcanimicrobiota bacterium | reverse complement strand
TCGAAGAGAACCTGCTGATGGGCGCGCTGGCCGGGCGCCGCGGCCCGTGGGGCCTGGAGCGCATCTACGGCCTGTTCCCGCTGCTGCGGCCCAAGCGGCATGAACCTGCCACCTCGCTGTCGGGCGGCCAGCAGCAGATGGTGGCGATCGGGCGCGCGCTGATGTCCGAGCCGCGGATTTTGCTGATGGACGAACCGTCGCTGGGACTGGCGCCGAAGACGACGCTCGAGATCTTCGGCGTGGTCCGCGAGATCAACCGCGCCGGGGTCGCGGTGGTGCTGGTCGAACAGAACGTGGTCCAGGCGCTGGAGCTCGCGACGCGTGCCTACGTGCTGACCGAAGGACGAACCGTGATGGAAGGAACCGCCGCGGCGATCCGCGGCAATGCCGACGTCAAACGCCGTTTCATGGGAGAAGTATGATGCAGAGAAGCCGATTCATCCGCACGGTCTCCGCGGCGGCGGTGACGCCGGCGCTCGCGACGGCCGTTTCCGCGCAAGCGCAAGGCGCGCCGATCACGATCGGTGCGTCGCTCTCGCTCACCGGCATCTTCGCCGACGGCGGGAAGTACTCGCTCGAGGGCTATCAGCTGTGGATCAAGCAGCAGAACGCCAAGGGCGGCCTGCTCGGGCGGCAGATCGCGCTCAAGTTCTACGACGATCAGAGCGAACCGGCCACCGGCGTGCGTCTGTACGAGCGGCTGATCAACGAAGACAAAGTCGACATCATCATGGGGCCGTACGGCACCGCGATCACGGCGCCCGCGGCGAACGTCGCCGAGCGCTACAAGATGCCGATGATCTGCCCGGAGACCGCGGACGTCGCGATGTTCCAGCGCGGCTTCAAGTACATCTTTCAGGGGCTCGGTCCCGTGCAGACGTACCTGTACGGCGTGCTGCAGATCGCGAAGGACCACGGGTTCAAGAAGCTGGCGCTGATCGGGCCCGACACGGCGTTCTCGCACGCGCTCGTCAACGCGGTTCCCGAGGTGGCGCGCGGATTCGGGCTGGGGATCGTGTACACCGAGTTCTATCCGGCGCGGGCGAGCGATTTCGCGTCGGTGATCGAAAAGGTGAAGGCGGCGAACCCGGACGTGGTGCTCGCGATGGCGTTTCCCAACGACGCGATCGGCGTGCTGCGCCAGCTGAAGCAGTCGAACTACGCGCCGAAGATGTTCTATGAGGCGGTCGGCGCGTCCGATCCGCGGTTCGTGGAGAGCGCCGGCAAGGACGTGAACGGGGTGTTTTCGGTGACCGCGTGGGATCCGGATGCGCGCACGCCGGAGAACACGACGTTCAAGACGAACTACCGCGCGGAGTTCAAGCGCGAGCCGGATTACCACAGCGCGAGCAACTATTCGTCGCTGGAGGTGCTCGCCGCGGCGCTCAAGCGTGCCGGGTCGTTGGACCGCGAGAAGCTGCGCGACGCCATCGCGACGACGCAGGTGAAGACGCTGATCGGCAACTGGCGCGTCGATCCGCGCACCGGGATCCAGCTGGGGTATACGTCGTACATTCTGCAGTGGCAGAACGGGAAGCAGGTGATCGTGTATCCCGGGAATGTGGCGCATGGGAAGCCGCTGGTGCCGTTCCCGGCGTGGTCGTCGCGTTGAGCGCGCCTGCGGCCCGCGCGGGCTCGGTGGCCAACGCGCCGGGGGCGACCGCGTCCGCGGCGAATGCCGCGGCCGCGCCCCTGCCGGCGACGGGCGTCTCGACGCTAACCGACGACGTTGTCGCGAGCGCGGCTTCGTGCGACGATGCGCGGTTGCGGTTCGTGTTCGAGAGCTTGGTGCGGCATCTGCACGCATTCGTCGACGAGGTCGAGCTGACGCCGGAGGAATGGTTGGCGGGCGTGCGGTTCCTGACCGCGACCGGGCACAAGTGCGACGAGTACCGGCAAGAGTTCATGATGCTGTCCGATACGCTCGGCGTGACGTCGCTCGTCGATGAGATCGCGCAACGTGGGCGCACCGGCGGGAGCGAGTCTTCGGTGCTGGGGCCGTTCTACACGGAGAACCCGCCGCAGGTGGCCTACGGCGAGAGCATCGCCGCCGAAGCCGGGGGCGGCGTGCGGCTCGTGGTGCGCGGTTTCGTGCGCGACGGTGACGGGGCCGGGATAGCGGGGGCGGTGCTCGACGTGTGGGGAACCGACGGCGCCGGGCTGTACGACTCGCAGCATGCCGAGCGGATCGTGGATTGCCGTGGGCGCGTTCGAACGGCCGATGACGGCAGCTTTGCGTTCAGGACCGTCGTGCCGCAGAGCTATTCCATTCCGACGGATGGTCCGGTCGGCGCAATGCTGCAGCGCTTGGGGCGGCATACGTTTCGTCCGGCGCATTTGCATTTTCGCATCAGCGCGAATGGCTTTGCGCCCTTGACGACCGCGATCTACGCCGCCGGCGATCCGTACTTGACGTCGGACGCGGTGTTCGGCGTGCGCGCGTCGCTGATCGAAGAGTTTCGGAGCGGCGACGCGTCCGGCACCGCTATGCTGGAGCGTGACTTCACGCTTGCGAAGGTCCGGCCGGCGTGAGCCATCTGGAAGTGATCCACCACGACGGCTACGACCCGGCGATCAACTCGCTGTTCGTCCCGGCGATCAGAGTGGCGTCCGGACGGTTCGTCTTCATCTCCGGTGTGACGGGCGCGCCGGTGTACCACGATCATCCGCACCGCCCGGAAGTGTTCGATTCGATCCCGCCGGACGCGGCCTCGCAAGCGCGCCTGGCGTACGAGCACCTCGCACAAGCGCTCACCGCGGCGGGCTGCGTACCTTCCAATGTCGTTTCGCTGACACGGTATCTGACGCATATCGCGGAGGACCAGGATGCGGTCAACGCGGTTCAGGGCGAGTTCTTTGCCGGACATTTGCCGACGAGCACGACGGTCGAAGTGAAGCGACTGGCAACTGACCCGCGATTACGCCTAGAGATACAGGCGATCGCCGTAGCGCCCGGGTGACGGCCGGCTCCTGATAACGTGCATGCTCGGGCCAAGGAGTTCACATGGACGCCGTATCGCGGCTTCCGGGTGACGAGAGCGTTTGGAACTGCGATACCGCGGATCCTCACCGAGGCCGAGGTTCGTCAGCGCTAGGCCGGAGATTGTATGCCCGGCATCGAAGCTAATTCGCATGACGGAAGCAGCGCTTTCCTATATTGTAATCCTCGAACCGGAGACAGAGGGTGGTTTCTCGGTCGTCATTCCGGCACTTCCCGAGGCACATACACAAGGCGAAACCATCGAGGAGTGCCTTGCGAACGCGCGAGAAGTGATCGAACTGGTCCTGGAGTCCCGCGCCGAACGCGGCGAAGATATTCCGCCCAGCGATCTCGGCGCGCGCGTGGAGCGCGTGGAAGTCACTTCGCCGGCAGCCTGACTGCTACTCGAGTCCGTTCCGTAAAGCGGGTGACCACGAGACAGCCGGTCGTCACGGCCGATGCACTGATACGCGCTTTGAAGCGTTCTGGATTTTCCGTCACGCGGACGAAAGGTTCGCATTTCTTCCGTGCTCATCAAGATGGCCGGAAGACGTCGGTGCCGGTTCACGGACGCGTCACGTTGAAGCCCGGAACGTTAAGCGGGATTTTGTCCGACGTTCACTGGTCGACGGACGATCTGCTCCGACGATTATAGCGGTTGCCGCATTATCGGCTCAGACCGCTGACTGCGCTCTTCCCTAACCTGGGCGATCATCGCACGCCGGAGGCGCGACGTACCGTACATCGCGTGAGCGGCGCAGATCCGTAGCACGTCCTCTGCGACTTGACCGAATGGATCGGCCTCGATGACGCGCCAGAGATCGCTCCAGTCAGCCGGGTCGCCCGGTCGAGGATGTCGTCGATGGCTGCTGGGATGAGGCCGACGTCGTCGGTCAGATGGCGGTGCTTCATTGCTTCTATGCACAGTGTGCCAAACGCGGCAAAACGGCGGCTCGCTGATGCGGGCTTCGCTAGCGGACCGGGCGCCGCTTCCGCCGTGCCCGGTCCTGCCTTAGTTCCACAGCGCTCCGCACTCGGTGACGTACGAATTGACCAGATCGAGTGCACCGCCCAGATGTCTGCGCATTTGCATCGCCAGCATGAATTCGGCGAAGTCGGCAGCTGCCTGCAGAACTTGCGCGGCCTTTCCTTGGCGGTTCGATACGAGCGCCAAGAGGACCAGCGACACGAGGCCGTTGGCGCCGCACGAGCTTTCGTAGGTGAGGAACGCCTCCCGCACGGCTCGCTCGCGGTCGGACGAGGCGTCTCGCGTCCAGTCGATGCCCAGGCGTTCGAATGGTTCGGGAGCTTTGAACGGGACGACGTTCTTCATGCGCTCGTCGTCCCGTGAGGGCGTGAGCTCGACGCCTCAGCCGGAAGATGAGAGCCGCGGTCCGCAGGTGCAAACGCCGGCTGGGTGATCGCGGCGCTGGCGGCGAATAGGCGGTGGGTCATTCGATGTTTACTCCATCGGGTGACGGGCCCGGTCAGTGTTTAGCGCACTGATCGGGCCGCTTCAGTTTGTAGAAAGTGTCGGCGCTTTTGTAAGCACCGTACACGCCGCTATCATACCAGAATTTGAAAATGCTGTCGCGGGTTGCACCGCGACTACGATGATTTCTTTGTGCGAGTTGATGATGCCGATTTCTTCTTCGCCGTCTTTCGCGTCGTTGCGGCGCGCTTTGCGCCGCGTTTGCGGGCCGGCGTCGACCCCGTTCCGGTGCCGCGCTTCTTGCGGGTCGCGGCGGCTTTCTTCGCGGACTTCTTGCGGTCGGCGGTGCTGCGTCCCGTGCTCGGTTTGCGGCCCAGCTCTCGCCAGTTGCGCTCGGAGAGCTCGACGCCGTAGTGCTTCGCCGCTTTCTTGATGTTGGCGAACGCGAGATCGCGGTCTTCGTCCGACACGCCGCGCACTTGGTCGAAACGCGCGATCGCGTTACGCACGTGCGATTCGTCGGTCAGCGGCTCCTTGCGCTTCTTCGGAAACGCGTAGACGGAGTCCGGCAGGTCGCCGCGTTCGGTGAGCTCACCGTGTTTCTCGTGGGGCTTCCAGGTCGCTCGGGCCACAGTGACGTCTCCTTAGGTGACGATACGCTGGCTCTTACCCGGAATCGCCGGGCGGCTCCGCATGGACCCGCAGTGCCATGCAGTAGGCACCATCGTTCAATATCCTTCAATAATCATGGCTACTGATGAATTCGATGCTCTCGTGATTCGGCTCGAGCGTGCTTCTGACGTTCTACGGGGCGCGGATTGCTTGCTTCAAGCCGTATCACGACGTTATCTCATGGTTTACGCGTATGCGAGCCAGGCAGCCGAGAAGCACGGCGTGCGGTTTCGTCGCGGCGTTCGGATCGACGACGAGCGGCGGCTCACCCATCAGGCTTTGCCGCAGTTCATAAAGGCTTTGTACACGGGGCAAAACTACGGGGCGGTGGTCGGGGGCGGTCCTAGGCGTTACTCAGATTGGGCGATTGACAGGCGCCCTAGCATTCGACTATGCTCGCGTCTTGCAAAAGGATCGCAAAGACGCGGTTTACGGATTCGGCACGGAACCTGAGCCGTACGACGCCGCCACGATCGATCAACGCCTAGCGCAAGCGAACCATCTCATCGAGGATCTGAAGACGCTGCTATGACGATGACCCAGCCACAGTCCGAGATCGAGCTCGATCTCGAAACCGCGAAACGAGCGCTCCGCCGGGCAAACGCATTCGTTCTTGCGAATCTCCCGAAACTCATGGATGTGAGCCATCTTCGGGAAGGGGATGAGGAGGATGATTACTTCGTAGACGTCCCGCCCCGTCTGCTTTATGACGTCGGTGAGCCAGTCGCACATCTGGAAAACCTCGCGATCGAGCGGTTCAACGTCGGATTAGGGGTCATGCCGATCCCGCGTAGGGAGCTGAGAGCGGCGTCATGACCGTCTTCAACGTCAAGCCCGAGTTCGAGACCGCGCTGATCCAATTTGGTCGCGTCCTGCGCCGCGCGAGTATCTTCTTTATGACGAATCTCGCCGACATCATCGATCCGAAGTGCTTGAGCGAAGGCGACGAGGAATACGACTACTTCCTCGAGGTCCCAGCGGACCGGCTCGACGATGTGAGCCGGCGGGTTGCGGAACTGCAGCGCACCATTCGCGAACAGTTCGAGATCGAAATCAGGGTCAAACCTGAAGCGCCCGCGGTATAGGCGCCGGGAAGGGCAGCGACCTTGAGCCCGAGGTTCAGGAGCGTTTCGGCGTCGGGTATCAGCGTGCTGCCGATTCCGATGAAGGTGTAGCACGACGCTGATCGCGCAGAGGTTAAGCCCGGCGCCTTTCGGCGCCGAGCGAACCTCGCTGGAATGCGGCGCTACCGTGCGAAGAGTCCGAGATACGTTCCTTGCGCGATGATGTGGCCGCGCATGTTGAACGTGAGATACGCGCCCGTCGTGGGAGACGGCATGCCCGTCAGAATCGTGTCGAGCGCACTCACCGTGATGAAGTACCGATGGTTGCCGTCGCCGACGGGCGGGCATGGTCCGCCGTAGCCCAGCGCGCCGTAGTCGTTCAAGCCGGCCGTCCCCGAGGGTGCGTTCGTTCCGGCGCCGCCCGCGATGCTGGTCACGGTCGACGGAATGTTGTACAGAGTCCAGTGCCAGAAACCGACACCGGTCGGTGCGTCGGGATCGAACTCGGTGATCACGAAACTCTGGGTTCCCGCGGGCGCGCCGCTCCAGCTCAACTGCGGTGAGACGTTGGTGCCGCCGCACCCCGCAAGCGCTTCAGCGGCCGGCATCGCGGTGCCGTTCGCGAACGACGTGCTGGTGATGGTCAGGGCCGGCACCGTCGCGGTACCAGGGGCTCGGAGCGTGACGGTCGGGGTGGCCGAAACGATGGGGTTCGTCCCTATGGGCGTGCTGGTACTTCCGTTACAGGCAACGGCGCTCAGGAGCGCCGCGGC
Source organism: Vulcanimicrobiota bacterium (assembly GCA_034666325.1). Taxonomy (GTDB): domain Bacteria; phylum Vulcanimicrobiota; class Vulcanimicrobiia; order Vulcanimicrobiales; family Vulcanimicrobiaceae; genus Vulcanimicrobium. The sequence goes on along the minus strand of JAXDMB010000392.1, from coordinate 397 downwards.
AGCGATCGCGAGGACCTGGGGACGTGACATTGACGACCTCCATTAATCCGAAAGGGCCGATACGTCGCCTCTTCGGCGAAAAACGTTCGGCATACGGCATTTCACGGAACTCGTACAAGTACCCCGCACAACGCATGATCTCAATGACGGCAGCCAACGTGCGACCTCGAGTTCGAGGTCCAGAACAATTTGGGGTCGGTATCAGCGTGCTTCCGATTCCGATGAAGGTGCAGCTCGTCGCTGTTCGACCCAGCGAGCCTCGATGGTTACGCGGTCGCCGTCAAGCGACATGGTGTCGACCAGCGGGTGTGCGCCGTATGTGACGGCGGCGCGTATGTCGTCGAGGGAGACGCGCCCCAGCTCGCCGTCGCGGGCTAGGCGCTCGTTCACCAGCACC
>JAXDMB010000391.1:0-26524 GCA_034666325.1 Vulcanimicrobiota bacterium | reverse complement strand
GCGTCGACGAGCAGCAGCGCGTCCGGCGTGGGAAACGCGGCGACGCGGGTTCAGTCGGCGGCCGAGGCGGTTGGAACGGAGTCGTACTTCGAAAGCGACACGCGGTAGGCGCCGTCGTCGTCGTACGCGAGGCATTCGTCGATCGGCTTCGCGTAGACGTGCAGCGTGACGGCCCGGCCGTCGCACGATGCGACCCGGTGCACCGAGAGGTGCCCGCTGCGCATGTCGATCTCGCCGTTGCGCAGCGTGCGCGTGCTGGTGTGGCGCAGCTCGCACGCGCCTTTCGCGTGGCCCTCCGCCCAGGCAACGCGGTAGTTCTCGCACGTGATCGCGCCGTTTTGCAGCACGAACGCGCAATCGGAGTCGGCGTGGTCGTGGATCGCGGACCGGGCGTCTTTCTCCCAGCAGATCGCGATCAGCTCGAACGCGTCGTCGCGGTGGACGAGGTTGCGGGTGTAGCGGCCCGGCTCCCACGTGAAGTACGGCTTCAGCGTGCGCTCGTCGATCCGCACGCCGCGCAGCGTCGCCGCGACGCGCACGGGCTGGAGCACACTGCCGAGCTCGCGCAGCGCGATGACGAGGTCGCCGATCCCGTGAAGCGTCGTCATGTCCCAGTCCTTCCTCGGGACCGATGTGCTGTCCGGCATGAGGATGGTCCTCCGCAAGCACGTGCGGCAGAGGGGTTCCGAGAGGAGCCGCTCGGTCCCGGCCGGGAGTAGTCGTTCCGGAGGGCACCCGATTGGTTCAGGAACTCGCGCGCACCGTTCGCGCGCCGCGCGGAACCGCGCTGCGGGCCCGCAGCTGGCAGACCGAAGCCGCCTTGCGAATGCTGATGAACAACCTCGATCCGGAGGTCGCGGAGCGGCCGGACGAGCTGGTCGTCTACGGCGGCATCGGCAAGGCCGCGCGCGACTGGCCGTCGTTCGACCGCATCGTCGCGGAGCTCGAACGGCTCGGGGACGACGAGACGCTCGCGATCCAGTCGGGCAAGCCCGTCGGCGTGTTTCGCTCGCATCCCGACGCGCCGCGCGTCGTCATCGCGAACTCGAACCTCGTGCCGCACTGGGCCACGTGGGAGCACTTTCACGAGCTCGACCGCAAAGGCTTGATGATGTACGGCCAGATGACGGCCGGCTCGTGGATCTACATCGGCTCGCAAGGCATCGTGCAAGGCACGTACGAGACGTTCGCGGAGCTCGGGCGCAAGCATTACGGCGGCGATCTCGGCGGCAAGTGGATTCTCGCCGCCGGCCTGGGCGGCATGGGCGGCGCGCAGCCGCTCGCCGCGACGATGGCCGGCGCGTCGATGCTGGCGATCGAGTGCGATCCGGCTTCCATTGAACGGCGCCTCCGAACGCGCTATCTCGACAAACGCGCGGATTCGCTGGACGAAGCGCTCGCGATCGTCGAAGAGTCGAAGCGCACGAAGGTTCCGGTGTCCGTCGCGGTGCTCGGCAACGCCGCCGAGATCGTGCCGGAATTGCTGCGGCGCGGCGTGCGTCCGGACGCGGTGACCGACCAGACGTCCGCGCACGATCCGGTGAACGGCTATCTTCCCGCGGGCTGGACGCTCGAGCAGTGGCGCGAGGCGCGCGAACGCGATCCGCAGTCGGTCGCCGCAGCGGCGAAACGCTCGATGGTCGCGCACGTGGAGGCGATGGTCGCCTATCATCGCATGGGCGTTCCGACGTTCGATTACGGCAACAACATCCGCCAGTTCGCGTTCGACTCCGGGCTCGCGGACGCGTTCGCGTTCCCGGGCTTCGTGCCGGCGTACATCCGGCCGCTGTTCTGCCGCGGCGTCGGCCCGTTCCGGTGGGTGGCGCTCTCCGGCGATCCGGACGACATCGCGAAAACCGACGCGAAGGTGAAAGAGCTGCTGCCCGATGACAAGCACCTCCACCGCTGGCTCGACATGGCGCGCGAGCGCATCGCGTTCCAGGGTTTGCCCGCGCGCATCTGCTGGATCGGTTTGGGCGACCGCGATCGCGTCGGGCTCGCGTTCAACGAGATGGTCGGGCGCGGTGAGCTCAAAGCGCCGATCGTGATCGGGCGCGATCATCTCGACAGCGGCAGCGTCGCGTCGCCGAACCGCGAGACCGAAGGCATGAAGGACGGTTCGGACGCCGTCAGCGACTGGCCGCTGCTCAACGCGATGATCAACGTCGCGGGCGGCGCGACCTGGGTGTCGTTCCACCACGGCGGCGGCGTCGGAATCGGCTTCTCCCAGCACGCGGGCGTGGTGATCGTCGCGGACGGCACCGAAGCGGCGGCGAAGCGCATCGCGCGCGTGCTGTGGAACGATCCCGCGACGGGCGTCGCGCGTCACGCGGACGCGGGCTACGAGACGGCGGTCGACGCCGCGCGCGAGCACGGCCTGCGCCTGCCGATGATTGCGTCAACGATTTCCGAGCAGGCGGAGTCCTGACCGCACGCCTTAGGTGCGGGCTGCCGGTCTTCACGCAGCGGGAGATTCCGAACGGTACGCCGAGAATCCGTCTGGTCTATGCAGCCACATCAGGAAAACGACATCGCGCGCGCCGAGTTCGTGGAGACCGGCGGCGGAAAGCGTGCGTATTACGCCGTCCCCGCCGGAAACGGGCCGTTCCCCGGCGTCCTGGTGTTCCAGGAAGCGTTCGGCGTCAACGACTACGTGCAGGGCGAGGTGCGCCGGCTCGCGCAGCAGGGCTACGCCGCGATTGCGCCCGACCTCTTCGACGGCGAGACGTTCTCGTATGACGACCGCGACGGCATCTTTCCGCGGCTCTCGGTTCTCACCGACAACGGCATGCTGGAGCGCGTGAACCCGGCCGTCGCGTTCCTCGACGCGCAGCCGGAAGTGAAGAAGAGCGCATATGGCGCGGTCGGCTTCTGCATGGGCGGCCGGCTCGCGGTGGCGGTCGCCCTGGAGCTTGGCGAGAAGATCGCGGCGGCCGCGTCGTTCTACGGCGGCGGCATCGCACCGGACGAGCAGCGCTTCTTCACGCCGCTGCTCGACCGTCTGCCGGAGGTGAAGGGCGAGCTGCTGCTGATCTACGGCGGCGAGGACGCGTCGATCGCACCGAAAGAGCACGCGCGCATCGCGGAAGCGCTCTCGACGCACAAGAAGCAGTACACGCTAACGGTATATCCGGGCGCTCAGCACGGCTTCGCCTCACGCGACCGCACCGCGGTCTACAACGCCGACGCCGCCGAGAAAGCCTGGGCGCAGACGCTCGCGCTGTTCGATCGGACATTGAGGTAAGCCCGCGACCGCCGTCGTCAGCGCGACTCGGACGAGACGACGGCGCCCGCGCACCCGGCCAGCGGCGCGCCGGCTACCACGACGCCCGCGCACGCGCTTGCGCCGAGCCAGTAGCATAATTCCGCCGGCGAATCGACGTCCCACAGCGCGAGGTCACACCGCGCGCCGGGGCGCAATTCGCCGCGGTCCGTGAGGCCGAGCGCGCGCGCGGCGTTGCGCGTTGCGCCGGTGACGCTTTCTTCCGGCGTGAGCGCGAACAGCACGCATGCCATGTTCAGGATCGTCGGCAGCGTCAGCACGGGCGAGGTGCCGGGATTGCAGTCCGTCGCGAGCGCCATCGGAACGCCGTGCGCGCGCAGCATGTCGACCGGCGGCTTCGTGGTCTCGCGCAGATAATAGTACGCGCCAGGAAGCAGCACGGCCACCGTGCCGCTGTGCGCGAGCGCCGCGATGCCGTCTTCGCTCGCATGCTCGATGTGATCCGCCGACAGCGCGGCGTAGCGAGCCGCGAGCGCCGTCGCGCCGGTGTCGGCGATTTGATCGGCGTGCAGCTTCGCCGGAAGTCCGAGCCGCCGTGCTGCGTCGAGCACGCGCGCGGTTTCCGCCGGCGAGAACGCGATCGTGTCGCAGAACACGTCGACCGCGTCCGCAAACCCTTCGCGCGCGATGCGCGGCAGCATGTCGTCGCACACCAGGTCCAGATACGCGTCGCGCCGTTCGGCGTATTCGGGCGGCACGACGTGCGCGCCAAGATACGTCGTCCGCACCGTGATGCCGAGCTCGCGGCCCAGCCGCCGGGCCACGCGGAGCAGCCGCAGCTCCGTGTCGACGTCGAGCCCGTAGCCCGACTTGATCTCCACCGTCGTCGTGCCGCTCGCGATCATCGCCCGTAGCCGGCGCGCCGCGCCGCGGTACAGCGTGTCTTCATCGGCCGCGCGCGTCATCGCGACGGTGTGCGCGATGCCGCTGCCGCCGCTCGCCGCCGCCACGTAGCTCTGTCCGGCGACGCGCCGCTCGAAATCGCCGACGCGGTCGCCGCCGAAGATCACGTGCGTGTGCGGATCCACCAGTCCCGGCGTGATCCAGCGACCCTCAGCGCTGATCACGCGCTCGGCAAGCCGTTGGGGTGCGTCCGGTAACGCGGTGCGCGCGCCCACCCACGCGATGACGCCGTCGCGCGCCGCGAGCGCGCCGTCCTCGATCGCGCCGTACGGCACACCGCCGGGCGTCATCGTTGCGAGCTTGGCGTCGATCCAGAGCGTGTCGTACAGCGCCATCACCGGCGGTTACGTTTCGCCGTCCGCAGCCTGCCGCGCCATCGTGCGCTGGTACCACGCCGACACGCCGACGAGCACGATACCCAGGCCGAGGAACGACAGAATACGGTACACCACGTCGAGTGCCGCGAGATCGACGACGAACACCTTGAAGACCGTCCAACCGAACAATCCGAGACCCAGCCAGCGCCAGAGCGCCTGGTGCCGCGCCATTCCGGCGCCGAACAAGCCCGTCGCGTACAGCGTCCAGATCGCGGACAGCCCGAGCTGCGCCTCGTTCGACAAGCCGTCGAATCCTTTGGGGCCGCCGAGCACGTCGACACACTCGCGCGACAGCCCGGCCAGCGCGACGACGTGCAGCACCACGGTTCCGGCGGTCCACCACCCGCGTTTCGCGCGCTCCGAAATCGCCGCCGTCTGCAACTGCGACAGCGCGAAACCCAGCGACGCGACGTAGATCGCGAACGCGAGCACGAGCGAGCTGAGGACTTCGTGCCGCGGTGGATCGAGTGCGGCATCACCGAGCAGCACGAAGCCGACGATGATGAAAAGGGCCGCGCCCGTGAGGAGCAGCCAGCGGTCGGCGGCGCGCGTTCCGAGCAGCACCAGAAGGCCGGCTTCGACGGTGAAGACGTCGGTCAGCGACATCGACTGGAACAACGCGGGAAACGCGAGCGTCGCGGCCGACAAACCGAGATAGAGATACGCCGATGACAAGCGGCGCGGCAGTGCTGCGGTTCGCGCGGTCACCAGCAGCACCGCCGCGAGCAGCAGCAGCACCCAGCCCAGCACGTTGTGGCGCGCGGAGAACACCGCGTCAAGCACGAGCATGTACCCGAGCGTGTCGAGCACGAGCAGCGTGAGGCGCGTGCGCGTGATCTTGCGGTCGTACATCGCGGCGAGCGTGAACGCGACGGCGAAGGTCGCGAAGAAAATCGTCGCGACGACGGCGCACATGACGTCGGTCCAGTGGTGCGCGCTGTCGACGATGAACGCGGGCGAGTAGCACGCGACGGCGACGAACGTCAGCACTTCCACCGAGCGGAACGACGAACGCACGCCGACGCCGAGCATCGTGACGGTGAGAACGAGCAAATACGCTGCAAGGAACGCGCGGTCGGGCGACCCGTTCGCGAGCAGTGCCGGCGTCATGTAGCCGCCGAGGAGCCCGAGGAGCGCGAGCCGCTCGGAACGGCGCGACGTGGCGAGCAGCGCGAGCACCGCGGTCACCACGACCATCCCGGCAAATGCGAGCGGCCGCGGAACGTGCAGCTCGGGGAACACCGACACCGAAGCCCACAGCGCGAGATAGTCGATCCCCGCGCCGAGCCCGATCAACCCCTCGGACAGAAACGTGAGATCGCGGCCGATGCGCCGCGCGGCGTACACGATCAGCCCGGACCCGACGCCGAGCGCGAGCAGAACCTGCTCGGCGGGCCCGAGCCACCCGCGCGCGATTGCGACGTTCAAGAAGAACGCCGCCGCGAGGAGCACGAGCAGCATCCCGACGAGCAGCAGCCCGCGCCCCGCGAGCAGCGTCTCGAGCGAAACCGCGGGCTTGGACCGCGCCGCCGGCACGACGGGCGGACGCTCGAAGATCTCGTGCATCTCGCGCGGCATCTGGCTCCCGAACATTTGCTCGTACGTGCTCTGCTGCGGCGGTGCGGAGGCCGCCGCGGCAACAGCCTCAGCGCCGGCGGGCGGCGGCTGCGCGTGCGCCGCGGGCAGATTCGGCGACACGCGGCCGGCCTCGAGGTCCGCGCGCAGACCGTGCACGACGTTCTCCAGCTCGCGCACGCGCGAATCGAGCCGTTCGTAGAACTCGGAATTCACGGCGGTCGCCTCCCCGCCGAGCGGACTGCTCGGCGGCCCAAGGATTCAGCCGAGGCTGCGGCGCTTCATGCCTCGATGCGCATCTTCGCGCGGGAGGCGTTGCTCCCGGACGGCTGGGCTCCCGACGTGTCGATCGAGATCGCGCCCGACGGCACAATCCTGGACGTGCAGGCGGGCACGACACCGGGCGATGCGGAGATGGTGGACGGCCCGGTCGTCCCGGGAATGCCGAACCTCCACTCGCACGCGTTCCAGCGCGCGATGGCGGGCAGCGCGGAACGCCGCGGCTCGACCGACGACGACTTCTGGACGTGGCGCGCGGCGATGTACGGGCTGGCAGAGACGGTCCAGCCCGACGCGCTGTACGCCATTGCGCTGGATGTATACCGTGCGATGCTGCTCGGCGGCTACACGGCCGTCGCGGAGTTCCAGTACATCCACCGCGATCCGAAGGGCGCATGGTACAGCGACAAAGCGGCGACGTCGCGCGCGCTGATTGCCGCCGCGAAAGACACGGGCATCGCGATCTGCCTGCTGCCGGCGCTGTATGCGCATTCCGACGCCGACGGCGCCCCGCTGCACGACCGGCAGAAGCGCTTCGCGACGACCCCCGACGACGTGCTGGCAATCGCACAAACGCTGCGCGCCGACCACGCGAACGACCCGGATGTTGTCGTCGGCACATGCGCGCACTCGCTGCGCGCGGTGACGCCGGCCGAGCTGCGCGCGCTGATCGACGGATCACCACCCGACGTGCCGGTGCACCTCCACATCGCGGAACAAACGCGCGAGGTGGATGCGGTCGAAACGGCACTCGGCGCACGCCCCGTCGCATGGCTGCTCGCAAACCACGACGTTAACGCACGCTGGTGCCTGGTCCACGCGACGCACATGAACGCGAGCGAACGCGATGCGCTGGCGAGCAGCGGCGCGGTCGCGGGCCTGTGCCCAACGACCGAGGCCAACTTGGGCGACGGCCTCTTCCCGCTCGCCCCGTATCTCACGGCGGGCGGCGCAATCGGCATCGGCTCGGACAGCAACGTCTCACTCTCCCCGGTGGAAGAGCTGCGCTGGCTGGAATACGGCCAACGGCTCACAGCCCGCCGTCGCATCATCGCCGCAACTGCCGCTGGCGAGTCCTGCGGCGAGATGCTGTACGGGCGTGCCGCACGGGGCGGCGCAATAGCCTGCGGTTTCCGCGCCGGTGCACTAGAGCCGGGCCGCCGCGCAGACATCGTCGCACTGGACGACCGGGGCCTGCCGCTCGCGGGCGCACCATCGGGCGAACTTCTGGACCGCTACGTCTTCGCGACGGATCGCGCCGCACCACGCCACGTCATGGTGCGCGGCCGCTGGCGAGTCCGGGACGGCGTCTTGACGCACTGAGCGGTCGGACAATCACGCTCTCATGGATATCCGCGTGGCGATGCGTCTCATGTACCGAACTCATAGCAAGATAGACTTTGCAGCCAGGCGCCTTAGGCTCAGCCTGCCCTCACAAGCTTTCCCCCGAGTCTCCACCAAAGTTTGGCAGGTCCAGTATTTGCTGTATTCGCTGCCAACACCACTACGCGCGCCCGCTTCAATTTTGCGGAGAGCCCGGCGGCTTGTCCCACGAAATCGGGTAGATCAATGGGTCATCAGCAACGTATAGGTCCATGAACTCGCCAAACGAGTCTGCAATTTTAAACGAGGGACCCGCAGCGACGTAGACCGCGCCCGTGTCTGGACTTCCAGGTGGTCCGAGATCGACCGCCAGAGTCCATGAGGATTGAAGGACATCTGCAAAGTAAAACTGTGTTGAATCGGGAAGGCTGCGTTCAACTTCGTGTAGACGCCAGAAATCGAATTGCGCATTATCGACTTCTACGGTTCCGGGGACACGAAGACCGTTCGTCGCCCGATAGAACGCGCGAACATCGTCTGGAAGCAAACACCATGTCGCTGCTCGAAAGAAAGCAAGTCGTGCTCCGGCAACCCTGGGAGATATGGTACACCTTGATCACGCCAGTGTTGAAGCACCCGTTCGACGAATGAACGACGCCTTTCAGAAGTCATCGGAAGTCTCCTGCCGTCGGTTTAACACGGCCGACCAGCGACGCGTCGCACGCCAAAGCGTTTTCTGCTTCGGGGCGCAGCAATGTTCATGAACAAGCGACGCACGTAGCTTCAGACCGCAGCACTTTCACGGCGCCTCGACGACCGACGCATGGTACGCCCTCGCGCCAGGTGGTGTTAGTCGATAGTCCCCGTCCACATATAGCTGTAGAAACTTGGTAAAGGAACGCGCTACCAGCAGTGGACGGCGACCTTCGGCGCCCATTAGGTATACCGCTCCTTTTCCGAGCCCGCCCCGGCCGGTCGCATCGAATGCATACCACCACGACATCTCGCGGTAGTCCGCGAAGTTTATGGCCCAACTCTCACGTGCTTTAGGTGCGAGTTCTGAAAGTCGCCAGAACTCATACGAGTCTTGATCTTGACCATACAACGGGACCTTCGTCCCATTAGTTGTGCGGTAGAAACAGCGGACGTCATCGGGCAGCTTCACGCCCTGGCTCGCTTCAAACGCACGTACTTGCTCGTCATCTACGCCCGGAAGATAACGTACGCGATTGGCCTCCCAGTAAGCGATAACAGCTTGTACCGCGAGATTACTCATATTCGGTTGACCCGGCCAGAGTTTCTCGATTTTTATAGATATTCAAGTCGAGGAGTGAGGGTTTTATTGACCTCACTGTTACCCCTTTCATAGGCGTCTCGAACGGAACGCCGGTCCGTATCAGCGCCGTCACGACATCGAACGCAACCGCGGTAAAGCTGCAGATCGGCACGCAGACGATCGGCCTCGCGCGAACCGGCCCGGGCCAGTGGCAGGGCGCGTTCCCGTTTCCGCTGGGCGCCGTCCCGGTTGGACAATCCGCGCTGACACTCTCGCTAGTCGCAAGCCGCAGCGACGGCACGTCGGCCACCATCCCGATCCCGGTCAACATCGTGACGACACCGTAGCAACCACGGCGCTGCCGGAACTTGACCCGCTCATGCGAGGGAGCGGGGGCGGGCGTTCGGAATCGTCACGTGCGAAGGAGCGGCATCACTGATGGCGACGATCGAGTTCACCCAGAATTACGAAGACCTGTCCACCGATCAGGGCTTCGAGTTCAAGTTCTACTGCGACCGCTGCGGCAACGGTTACATGTCGAACTTCCAGACGAACCCGCTCGGCATGGCCGGCGGTTTGCTCCGCGCGGCCGGCGGGATCTTCGGCGGCATCCTCGGTTCGGCCGGCGGCAGCGCGTACGAGATCCAGCGCGCGGTCGGGGGACCGCAGCACGACGCGGCGCTCAAGTCCGCGGTCGAGGAGATCAAACCGCTCTTCCATCAGTGCAAGCGCTGCGGCACCTGGGTGTGCGGCGAAGTGTGCTGGAACGCCGACCGCAGCCTGTGCAAGCAGTGCGCGCCGATCCTGCAGGAAGAGCTCGCGTCCGCGCAGGCGACCGTCGCGCGCGACCAGGTCTACACGCGCGCGCAGGAGGTCGATCAGACGCACGGCGCCGACGTTTCGGCGACGGCGTCCGCGACGCCCAAGTGCGCGGCGTGCGGCGCCACCGCGAGCGGCGGAAAGTTTTGCGCCGAGTGCGGCGCACCACTGGGCAAGGCCACGTGTGGCAAATGCCACGCCGAGCTCGCGCCGAACGCGAAATTCTGCGCCGAATGCGGGACGCGCACCGGCTCCTAGGACGGTCCGTCTAGCCGGAACGTGCCGACGAGGTGCGCTTCCGGAGTCCATGCAATACCCCCGACCGTGAGCTCGCTCTCTCATCGTCGGTGTCGGTGGAAGTGAGCGCCCCCGGGCCGCGCCCCAAAGCGCGCCGGTCCGGTGCGCGCGGCGCCTTGCGCGATGCGCGCGACGCGTGGTTCGGCGGCGACTGGGAGCGCGCGATCGCGCTGCTGTCCGGCGTGGAGCTCGAGGACCGCGCGGAGCGCGTCGAAGCGGCGTTTCTGATCGCGCGCGCTGCGCTGCGTGCCGCACGGCCGGCGCGCGCGCTGGTCGCGCTCGACGATGTCGCGGAGCTCCCCGAAGGGCCCGACGAGCGCGTCACCGGCGCGATGCTGCGCGGCACGGCGCTGGTGCGCCTCGGGCGCGCCGCGGAAGGGTTGCCGCTGCTCGAACGTGCGGCTGCGGACGGCGCCGTGGCACACCACGCGGTGCGCGCGGAAGCCGGCTACGACCTCGCGCTCGCGTACTTCAGCGCGAACCGGCTCGACGACGCGGAGACGGCGCTCGACGCGCACGCCGATCCTGAAGCCGACATCATCCACGCGCGCGCGCTGGAGCTCTACGGCTGGATCGAGGTGCGCCGCGAGCGCTACCCGATCGCCGCGCGGCATTTTCTCGACGCGCTCGACGCGCTGCGCGGCTCGACGCACCGCGACGCGGTGATGCACGCCTCGCTGCTGCACGGGATGACGAGCATCGCGCTCGACACGCTCGACATCAAGCTCTTCGAGCGCGTGCGCCGCGACGTGGACGCGATGACGTGGTCGCCGGGCCTGCAGGCGCGCTGGTTCGCGATCCGGCGCAGCCGCGCGTTCGTGGAGCTGCTCGAAGGCAACGCGCTCGAAGCGTGGCGGCTGGCGGACGAGACGCTCTTCCAGTCGGCGCCGGGCGCGCAGCGGGTGGGTGCGCTCGTCACCGTCGCGCGCGTCGCGCGTGCCGCCGGCGATACGTTCACGCCGGAGCGGCTCGTGCAGAAGGCGGCCGGGATCGCGGGCGACGTCGACTGGGCCGCGACGGGCGCCGACGACCGCACGGCGCTGCTCGCCGTGATTCGAGACGTGGCCGAGCTCGACGTCCCCGCGGCCGAACGGCTGATGGAGATCTATCGCGGGCTGCCGCTGCCGCAGGGACCCGCGGACGTGCTCGAGATGGAGCCGCGCTTGGACGCGCTCGACGATCTCGCGCGCGCCGCGTTCGCGCGCACGCGCGGCGAGACGGCGGAGGCCGTCGCGCGCCTGCGCCACGCGGTCGGGGTCTGGCGCTCGACGGGCGACCGCTATGACGAAGCCGTCGCGCTCCTCACGCTGATCGAGATGGTCGCGGACGACGAGGCGCTGCGGCGCGCGGACGAGCTCACGCGCGTGGTGCCGCGGTCCTGGTTGCGCCGCCGCTACGCCGCGCTCGCGGAGCGCGCGCGCGGCGTCGAACAGCTCAGCCCCGCCGAGCACCGCGTGATGCTGGCGATCTGCGAGGGCCGCTCCACGGCGGACATCGCCGAGCGCTTCGGACGCAGCAAGAACACGATCCGCAACCAGACGCGCCGCGTGTACGAGGTGATGGAAGTCCGCACGCGGTCCGCCCTCGTGTCGAAGTGCGCCGCCTTAGGAATCGTCGCCGGCAGCTCCTGACGCCGCGCAGCGGCGTAGGCGGATTCGGCGACCGAATCCAAGTAGTACCGATGAGCTATTATACTCCATGCTGCGATAGTATAATTTGGAGGTGGCCCGTGCACCGCTTCGCTAAGGGAGCGCCGTGCGGTGCTCATGTGACGAGGCGGGCCGGTGATCCACGCCGTGTTCGAACGGCGTCTCGGGCGGCTGGCGGTCTTCGGTCCGGACGGGCGGCTGTGGCACGGCATCGACGCCGCGGGCGACGCTGGGCGCGACGGTGCGCGGCCGCCGTACGGGCCGCGCTTCCCGATCCCGCCGGGCCACTACCGGCTGGTGGGCCAGACCGCGTTCGATCCGGCAACGCCGGACGACGGGCCCGGCCTGATCTACGTGGACGACGTCGACACGGCGACGCTCCAGCAGCTGCTCAACGCCGGGCGCGCCCGCATGCGCGGCGCGGACGTCGAGATCGCGAGCCTCACCGCCGCGGTCGGCGCACTCGCGCGCTACGGGCGCTCGGCGGTCGCGATCCGCGGCGGCGGCACGTCGCTCGAGCCGCCGGAAGACCCGCTCGCCCCGTACCAGCGGCTCACGCGCGGCGACGGCGGGGTGCGCGTGCACAACGCCGATCTGGCCCGCGTCATGCAGATCCTCGCACCGGCCTACGGCACGGAAACGATCGTGTTCACGGTGCTCGGCGACCCGCCGCGCCTCACGTTCTAGAAGCTTGCTCCGTCCCCGAGAGGGAACGGACGTGAGACGTGCAACTTCCGTCGTCCCCACTCACGACGTCCGCTCCAAAGGGTGCACGCAATGGACCTTCAGGTTCCTTCCGATACCGTTCACCATCCGCTTTCGGGACTGCCGCGCGACGCCGCAGGCGCGGCGGATTCCGCGGCCCGCGGCGAGCAGGCCCGGCCCGGCGGGCCCAAAGACCGCTCGGAGCCGCCGCCCAAGGATTTCGTCGAACAGCAGCGTCCCAAGGACTGGACCGACTTCGTGGAGCAGCGCCCCAAAGATTTCACGGAGCAGCGGCCCAAGGACTTCGTCGACATCAAAGACTTCGCGCCCGAGCCGAAAGATTACGGCGAGAAACCGCCGCGCGATTACGTCGACATCACCGACATCGTCGACCGTCCCGATCGTCCGGACATCGCCGACATCGCCGACCGGCCGGACATCATCCGCGACGCGCCCGACGTCACGGATATCGTCGACCGCCCGGATCGTCCGGACATCGCCGACATCGTCGACCGGCCGGACGTGCCGGACATCATTCGCGACCGGCCCGATTTCGTCGACATTCGCGAAGCGTAGCCGCACGCGGGCGCGATGAGCGATAGAAGCGCGCTGCGGGAGCTCGTCCTGCAGCGCTGCTTCCTCGACGCCGACGCGTTGGTTCCGATCGCGGCGACCGACGCTGCGACGCCGTGGTATTTCTACGGCTGCGGTCTGACGCTGCGTCATGACGGTCTGCTGCTCGCCGCCGACGCGCTGCTCGAGGAGCTCGAATCGTTCGAGTCCACGCAGATCGCGACGTACGGAATGGCCGCGTTGCCGCTGCTCGGTGCGATGATGGCGCGGTCGCCGCGCCCGCTCACCGGATTGTTCGTGCGCAAGGAAGCGAAGACGTACGGGCTGCGCCGGCTCGTCGAGGGCGCGGGCGATCGCTCGCGGCCCGTCGTGTTCATCGACGAGTCGATGACGTTCGGCGGCTCCGCGAAAGCCGGTCTGCGCGCGCTCGAAGGCGACGGCTACACGGTCGAAGGCGTGCTCGCGCTCGTCGATCTCGCGGGTCACGGCACCGAACGGTTCTTTCCCGCGCGCGGTTACGTGAAGCGCGTCGTGTTCGACGTGTACGATGATCTCGGCAAAGAGCGCGATTCGCCGGCTTCGAGCGGCGCGCGCACGGAGGTGCCGCGCAGCGATGCGCGCGTGCCGGACGGTCTTTCGCCGGCGGACGCCGTGCGCTTCATCGCAGAGCTGTCGTCGACGAACGGTTTGGTGCCGCTCGCGCCGGCGTGCTTCGATGCGCCGTACGATGCGGCGGGCGGATTTCACGTCAGCGTGCGCTCGGACGACAACGGCACGCGCGTCGCGATGGTGACGGCGCGCCGCTGCGCCGCGGACGAGTTCGCCGACATGCTCGTGCGCGCGGGCGCGCGCGCGGTCGCGTCGGCGCGTGAGAGCGGCGCGGATCTGTCGCGTTGCACGATCGCGGTGAACATCATCGGCGAAGAGCGGCCGATCGACCTGCGCGATCTCGACTATCGCCGCCACGTCCTCACGCTGCGCGCGAAGGACGGTTCGTGGCGCCGCGCGTCCACGCTGCCGAACGTCGAGTTCTTCCAGAGCGAGATCGGGCAGATCGCGCACGTGAAGCGCAAGGGCCGCTTCACGCCTGAAGAACGGTACGACGGCTTCGCGGCAGAGAACGTGCGCAGCGTCGAGTCCGCAAAGCGCTGGCCGCGTTACGGCGCGCCGCCGGCGGCCGAATCGTGCGGGACCGAGAGCGCCGACCTCGCGGCGTCGTTGCAGGCGCGCGCGCGATACGCGGTCGCGCGCGCGCTGGGCTGCGCGACGCCGGAGCCCCCGGCCGTCGCGCCGATTCCAGAGCCGTTGTACGGCGTCGGAATCTCGCTGTACGCCGGCACCGTGATCGGGTGCCAGATCTCGTTCGGCGACGCGCTGGGCGACTGCATCGACCGCGCCACGGCGGGTGCGTGGGGTGACGAGCGCTTTCGCGCCGACCGGCCCGCGCATCCGGACGAGGTCGACGTGATGATCACCGTGCTGCACGAGCGCCGCGTGCTGCCGAAGCTGCCGCTCGCGGAAGCGGCGCGCTGGGTGCTGCTCGGCCGCCATTCCGTGGCAGCATACGACAACGACGACTTTGCGCTGATCCTCGCGCCGTACGGCGTGCTGGGCGACTATACGCCGGCGGCGTTTCTGCACGAGACGGCGCGCAAGGCGAAGATTCCGGTGGAGCGCGCGCGCTGGCTGACGTTCGAGACCGCGGCGTGGCTGTCTGAAGCGCGCGGAATCACCGCGCTCGACCGTGGATTCCCGCAGCGCGCGGACGCGCCGGCGCCGACGGTCGCGTCGCTGCGCGAGCGGCTCGCGCGCCACTGCACGTATCTCGCGGCGACGGTGCAGCCGGACGGCTTGCCCGCGTACGAGCACGACGTCGAGCGCGGCAAGCACGTATACGACGGCTCGGGCGCGCGACTGCTGTTCGTCGCGCACGCACTCGACTACGGGCGGCACGCGCTCGCCGCCGATGCGCCGCGCGCGCGGAGCGGCATCGAACGTTTCCTTGAAGCGTGCGACGGCGGCGAACGCACGCGCAAAATGCCGTGGGACGTGTCGTGCGACGCGATGCTGCTCACCGCGCTCGACCACCTCGGCGACGAAACGCTCATCGCGCGCTTCGCGCCGCAGGCGGTCGAACGGCTCGCGCGTCTTGTGCACGCGGACGGCGCGATCTTCGCGGGACGCCGCATCGACGCCGACCTCGACTTCCTCTCCGGCTCGGTGCTCGAAGCGCTCGGCGCGATGGACCGGCGCGGTTACGCAAGCCTCGATGCAAACGAGCTCGCCCGCGCGTTCGCGTTCTACCGCAAACGGTTCGAGCTCGTCGCGCCGTGGGGCATGGTGTGGTGGCACACGGTAGGCTGGCGCGCGTGGCGGCATCGCATGGACGTGTACGATTTCGCGTGCGAGCTGAGCGACTTCGCGCTGGCGCGCCAACACCGTGCGACGGGCGCGCTCCTGACGGACTACACCGACGAGCCCGCGTTCCACACGGCGTGTGTGCTCGAAGGCATCGTCACCGGGTGGGAGTACGCGCTGGAGCGTGGGGACGAGCAGCGCGCGCAGCGCTATCGCGACGCGTGGTTCGAGGGCCAGCGGTTCATGGAGACGCTGACGTACGGACCGGACGACAATTATTTCCTGCGCGCGGTTCCGCTCGACGGCGGCGTCCGCGCGACTCCCACGAGCGCGAACGTGCGAACGGACTTCGTCGCGCACGCCGTCATGTCGCTAGCGCGCGGTTTGCAACTCGTGGAGCGTGCTGGTCGGCGCCTGGCGCCCGTGGACGCGGTGGCGTTGGGAGAGTACCCTAGGCCTCCATGAGTGACCGGAACCTGCAGCGCGCCTCGTTTCTCAAGTCGCGCCGCCGGCGTCTGACTCCGGAGGAGTGCGGGTTACCGCGCAGCCAGCGGCGCCGCGTCTCGACCCTGCGCCGGGAGGACGTCGCGTGGCTCGCCGACGTGGGCATCACCTGGTACACGTGGCTCGAGCAGGGTCGCCCGATCAAGATCGCGGCCGATACGCTGGCGCGCATCGCGGCGGCGCTTCGGCTCGACGCGTCCGAGACGGAATACCTGCAGAAGCTGGTCGCGAGCAATTCCAAGGAAACGCCGCACTGGGACGCACCGGTCGCTGCGCACGTCCGGCTGCTCGTCGAAAACTACACCGACGGGTACGCGTTCGTGGTCGGGCCGCGCTGGGACATCCTGGCATGGAACGACGGCATCGGGAAGCTGTACGATCTGCGCGACGACGGGCGGAACTTGGGCGAGACGCTGAACCGCAACGGATTGTGGCTGATGTTCACCCGCCCCGACGCGCGGTCGGTGTTCCCCGATTGGGAGGCGAGCGCACGGCGGATGGCCGCCACGTTCCGCGTGAAGTACGCGGACTATCTCGGTGACGCCGGTTTCGGCGAGCTCATCGACGCGCTCGTCGCGATCAGCCCGGACTTCAGCGCCATGTGGGCCGATGTCGACGTCCTCTCGCCGAAGCGCTGGAGCGTCGGCGACATCCGCGAACCTGGCTCGCACCAGACGCGTTCGTACGAAACCGCCACCTTCGCCATCCCTGATTCGGCCGGTCAAACGCTGGTATTTTACGTACCGTCGACCGAAGTGCTCACCGCTCGCTAGCTGCCGCGCGGGTACCTCGCGGTACCGGAGCAGAGGCGGCCCTTCATCCGATCGGTCCGCAGTGAGAGGATTCCGGGATGAACGCCGAGCGGATGACCCAGCGGGTGCAGGAGGCGCTGAGCGAAGCATACCAGCGCGCGCTCCGCGAGCACCACACGCAAGTCACCGCCGAGCATCTTCTGGCCGCGTTGCTGGAACAGGAGAAGGGGCTCGTGCCGGTGCTCATCGAGCAAGCCGGCGCCGATCTGCACGCGATCGCGCAGAAGACGGATGAAGAGCTCCGCGCACAGCCGCGTCTGTCGGGCGCGAACGCCGACCAGGCGCAGGTGTCGTTCGCGCCGCAGCTCTCGCGGCTGGTCTCGAAAGCCGACGAAGAAGCCAAGACGCTCAAAGACGAATACGTGTCGGTCGAGCATCTGCTGCTCGCGATGCTCGACGGCGGCACGCCTGCCGCGCGCATGTTGCGCGATGCGGGCGTCACGCGCGAGAAGCTGATGACGGCGCTGCGCGACGTGCGCGGCAACCAGCGCGTCACCAGCCAAAACCCGGAAGAAACCTACCAGACGCTCGAGAAGTACGGCACCGATCTCACGAAGTCAGCCGAGCGCGGGAAGCTCGATCCGGTGATCGGGCGCGACGAGGAAATTCGCCGCGTCATCCAAGTGCTGTCGCGCCGCACCAAGAACAATCCCGTGCTCATCGGCGAGCCGGGCGTCGGCAAAACCGCGATCGTGGAGGGACTCGCGCAGCGCATCGTGCGCGGCGACGTGCCCGAGGGTCTCAAGGACAAGCGCGTGATCTCGCTCGACATGGGCGCGCTGATCGCGGGCGCGAAGTACCGCGGCGAGTTCGAAGAGCGCCTGAAGGCCGTGCTGCAGGAAGTCGTCGGCTCCGAGGGTCACGTGCTGCTGTTCGTGGACGAGGTGCACAACGTCGTCGGCGCGGGCAAGGCCGAAGGCTCGATGGACGCCGGCAACCTCCTCAAGCCGATGCTCGCGCGCGGCGAGCTGCACATGATCGGCGCCACGACGCTCGACGAGTACCGCAAGTACATCGAGAAGGACGCGGCACTCGAGCGGCGGTTCCAGCCGGTGTTCGTCGATCAGCCGAGCGTCGAGGACACGGTCTCGATCCTGCGCGGCCTGCGCGAGCGGTACGAAGTGCACCACGGCGTGCGCATCAAAGATGCCGCGCTCGTCGCTGCGGCGGTGCTCTCCAACCGCTACATCGCGGACCGCTTTCTCCCCGACAAGGCGATCGATCTGGTGGATGAAGCGGCTGCGAAGCTGCGCACCGAGATCGACTCGATGCCGACGGAGCTCGACGACCTGCAGCGGCGCATCATGCAGCTCGAGATCGAGCGCGAAGCGCTGCGCAAGGAAAGCGACGCTGCGAGCAAAGAGCGCTTGGAGCGCATCGAGCGCGAGCTCGCCGACCTGCGTGAAGACGCGGGCGCGCTCAAGGCGCGGTGGTCGGCCGAGAAGCAGCAGGTGGAGCGCGTGCGCGCGCTGCGCACGGAGATCGATCAGGTGAAAGTCGAGATCGAGCAAGCGGAACGGCAGTACGATCTCAACCGCGTCGCCGAGCTGCGCTACGGCAAGCTCGCGGATCTCGAGCGTCAGCTCGCGGCGCTGGAACAGGCGAACGCGCAGAACGGCAAAGGGCCGCGGCTCGTCAAGGAAGAGGTCGACGAAGAGGACATCGCGGCGATCGTGAGCCGCTGGACCGGCATCCCGGTTTCGAAGCTGCTCGAAGGCGAGAAGCAGAAGCTGCTGCACCTCGCGGACGAGCTGCACGAGCGCGTCATCGGCCAAGACGAAGCGGTCGAGGCGGTGAGCGAAGCGGTGCTGCGCGCGCGCGCGGGGCTCTCCGATCCGAACCGGCCGATCGGCTCGTTCATCTTCCTCGGGCCCACCGGCGTCGGCAAGACGGAGCTCGCGCGCGCGCTCGCCGCGTTCTTGTTCGACGACGAGCGCGCGCTGATTCGCATCGACATGTCGGAGTACCAGGAGAAGCACACGGTGGCGCGGCTGATCGGCGCGCCGCCGGGCTACGTGGGTTACGACGAAGGCGGCCAGCTTACCGAGGCGGTGCGCCGCCGCCCGTTCTCGGTCGTGCTGTTCGACGAGATCGAGAAAGCGGCGCCTGACGTGTTCAACGTTTTTCTGCAGATTCTCGACGACGGGCGCCTTACCGACGGCCAAGGCCGCACGGTCGACTTTCGCAACACGATCCTCATCATGACGTCGAACATCGGCAGCCACCGGATTCTCGGTTTTGGCGAGGCGTCCGAGACCGGCTATGCGCTCATGCGCGCCACGGTGCTCGACGAGCTGCGCCAGCAGTTCCGGCCGGAGTTCTTGAACCGCGTCGATGAGATGGTCGTGTTCAAAGCGCTCACCGAAGAGCAGCTCGAGCAGATCGTCGAGATCCAGCTGGAGCGTCTGCGCAAGCGGCTCGAGGACCGGCATCTCACGCTCGAATTGACGCCGGCGGCGCGCCGCCACCTCGTGAAAACGGGGTACGATCCGGTGTACGGGGCGCGCCCGCTCAAGCGCGCGATACAGCGCGAGCTCGAAACCGCGCTCGCGCGCAAGATCCTCGCCGGCGAGCTGAACGACGGCGACCGCGTCACCGTCGATTACGACGAGCTGCACGGCGAGCTCACGTTTACCGCCCAACCGCTCGAGCAAGCCGCCGTCGCGGCGGCCGCCGGCGTGTAGCACAACAACGATTGCGTCCGAAGCATAGAGGCATCTCATGGCAGCACCAGTCGTCGGGATCGATCTCGGCACGACCAACTCCGTCATCGCGGCGATGCAGGGCGGGCAGCCCGAAGTGATTCCGAACGCGGAAGGCAGCCGCACCACACCGTCCGTGGTCGCGTTCACGAAAACCGGCGAACGGCTCGTCGGCCAGCTCGCGAAGCGCCAGGCGATCGTCAATCCCGACCGCACGATCTCGTCGATCAAGCGCCACATGGGCACCGGCTACAAAGTGAAGATCGACGGCCGCGAGTACACGCCGCAAGAGATCTCCGCGATGATCCTTCAGAAGCTCGTGAACGACGCGTCGAGCTATCTCGGCGACCGCGTCAACAAAGCGGTCATCACGGTTCCGGCGTACTTCAACGACGCGCAGCGCCAAGCCACCAAAGACGCCGGCAAGATCGCCGGGCTCGACGTGCTGCGCATCATCAACGAGCCGACCGCGGCCGCGCTGGCGTACGGGCTCGACAAGAAAGAGCACGAGACGATTCTCGTGTGGGATCTGGGCGGCGGCACGTTCGACGTGTCGGTTCTCGAGGTCGGCGACGGCGTGTTCGAAGTGAAAGCGACCAACGGCGACACGCACCTGGGCGGCGACGACTACGACGGCCGCATCGTCGCGTGGCTGATAGCGGAGTACCGCAAAGACCAAGGCATCGATCTGGGCAACGACAAGCAAGCCGTTCAGCGGCTCACCGAGGCCGCGGAGAAGGCGAAGGTCGAGCTGTCCAACGTCGTGCAGACGTCGATCAACCTGCCGTTCATCACCGCGGATGCGAGCGGCCCCAAGCACCTCGAGTACACGCTGACGCGCGCGAAGTTCGAGGAACTCACGGCCGATCTCACCGAGCGCACCGTCAAGCCGTTCCAGAACGCGATAGCGGACGCGAAGCTCGACGTGTCGCAGATCGATGAGGTGATCCTGGTCGGCGGCGCGACGCGCATGCCCGCTATCCAGCAGCTCGTCCGCCGGCTGACGAAGAAAGACCCGAACCTGACGGTCAATCCCGACGAGGTCGTGGCGGTGGGCGCCGCGATCCAAGGCGGCGTGCTGTCCGGCGAGGTCAAGGACGTCGTGCTGCTCGACGTCACGCCGCTGTCGCTCGGCATCGAGACGATGGGCGGCGTCACGCACAAGCTGATCGAACGCAACACCACGATCCCGACGCGGAAGTCCGAGATCTTCACGACCGCCGACGACGACCAGACCGCGGTGGACATCCACGTGGTGCAGGGCGAACGCGAGATGGCGGCCGACAACAAGACGCTCGCGCGTTTCCGGCTCGAAGGCATTCCGCCCGCGCCGCGCGGCGTTCCGCAGATCGAGGTCACGTTCGACATCGACGCCAACGGCATCGTGAGCGTGAGCGCGAAAGATCTCGGCACCGGCAAGGAGCAGAAAGTCACGATCACGGCGACGAGCAATCTTTCGAAAAACGAGATCGACGCGATGGTGCGCGACGCCGAGGCCCACGCCGCGGAAGACCGGCGCAGGCGCGAAGAAGCCGAGATTCGCAACGAGGCGTCGAGCCTTATCTACACCACGGAAAAAGCGCTCCAGGACGCCGGTGATCGCGTCGAGGCGACCGTGCGCGGCGCGGTGGACTCCGCGCTCGGCGAGCTCAAGCGCGTCACGGAGAACGGCACGGCCGCGGAGATCAGGTCCGCGATCGACCGCCTGCAGCAAGCCGCGCAGCAGCTGAACGAAGCGCTCTACCAGCCTGCCGGTGCCGGGAGCGGTGCCCGCGGCAGCGGCACGAACGGCGCGTCCGCGGGTGGCAGCGGCAACGGTCAGTCCTCGTCCGACGGCTCCGGCGCGCACCGAGGAGGCGGCGCGCGCGGTGAAGACGTGATCGACGCCGAGTACAAAGAGACGTAGCGCGCACGCCGTGGAGACCGAACCGCATCCGGATGCCGCGGCGGAGCGTGCTCGCGCGGAAGACTTCCGCTCGAAGTACCTCCTCGCCGCGGCCGAGGTGGAGAACACGAAGAAGCGCGAGCGGCGCCGCTCGGACGACGCCGCGCGGGCGCTCAAGAAACGGCTGCTGCTGCGGTTCTTGCCGGTGCTCGACAACCTCGAGCGCGCGCTCGCGTACGAGGACTCCGGCGATCTGCGCGCCGGCTTGGACGCGACGCTACGCGGCTTTGAGTCAGCGCTCGTAAGCGAAGGCGTCGCGCCGATCGAGACGGCGGGGAAACGCTTCGACGCCGGCGTGGCGGAGGCGGTGGGCACGCAGCCGGCGCCGGGCGTCGAGGACGAAACGGTGCTCGCGCAAACGCAGCGCGGCTACCGCGTCGACGATGACGTGCTGCGGCCGGCGCACGTGATCGTCGCCAAGAACGCGTAATCGCGCGCGATGCCGGTCGCGTACAAAGATTATTATCGGATACTCGGCGTCCCCAAGACGGCGGGCGAGAAAGAGATAAAATCCGCGTACCGCAAGCTCGCGCGCAAGCTGCATCCCGACGCGAACCCCGACGATCCGAAGAGGGCCGAAGAGAAGTTCAAGGAGCTCCAGGAAGCCTATGAGGTGTTGGGCGACCCGGAGAAGCGGCGCAAGTACGACGCGCTGGGCAGCGACTGGAACGACGCGTCGCGTCAAGCGGAGCAGCAGCGCCGCAACCGCACGGAACAAGAGCGCACGTTCGATTACGGCGATCTCGAGGGCGAGTT
The DNA here is from genome assembly GCA_034666325.1 of Vulcanimicrobiota bacterium. Lineage (GTDB taxonomy): Bacteria > Vulcanimicrobiota > Vulcanimicrobiia > Vulcanimicrobiales > Vulcanimicrobiaceae > Vulcanimicrobium. The sequence goes on along the minus strand of JAXDMB010000391.1, from coordinate 4,388 downwards.
CAGTGCGAACGGGTTCTCCGATTTCTTCGACACGTTCTTCTCGCAGGTGGGGCGGCGCCGCAGCGCGACGGCGGACGTGCCGCGCCGCGGCCGCGACATCGATGCCACGATCGAGCTGAGCCTGCGCGACGCCTACGCCGGCGGCACGAAATCGCTCACGCTGCAGCTCGACGACGTGTGCCCGGAATGCGGCGGCAGCGGGCTTTTGAGCGACCGGATCTGCCCGGTGTGCCACGGCACGGGCCGCGTGACGACCAGCAAGGCGCTCGAGGTCCGGATACCGCGCGCCGTGCGCGAGGGGCAGCAAATTCGGCTGCGCGGCCAGGGCGGGCGCGGGGCGAACGGCGGCCCGCCGGGCGATCTGTTCCTGCGGGTCCGGCTGAAGGACGACGACGTCTTCGAGCGGGATGGTGAGGACCTGTACGTCGACCTTCCGGTGAGCGTGTACACGCTCATACTCGGCGGTGAGGTCCGCGTACCGACGCTCGCCGGAGATGTGACGATGAAGATTCGGCCGGAAACGCAGAACGAACAGACGATGCGGCTCGCGCACAAAGGGATGCCGCGCGAAGGTGGAGGCAACGGCGACGAGTACGTGCGCCTGATCGCGCGCTTGCCGCAACGGCTGAGCGAACGCGGGCGTGAGCTCGTGCGCGAGCTCGCCGCGCTGCACCCCGTGTAGCGCGCTCACCGTGTTTCGGCGAAACGGTTTGGACCCGAACGGGCGGCCGACGCACACGCACGTGCACGAATGGCTCTCGCGCTATCTCGAGTGGGCGCAGGACGCGATCGTCGCCTCGCTCGCGGTGGTCGTGCTCGTCGTCATGGTGCAAGCTTTGTGGACGCTGGCGCGCGTCGCGCTGGTGGAAGGGCGCGAACCGCGCGTGGTGCTGCCGCAGATCGTGCTGCTGCTGATCCTCGTCGAGCTGTTCCGCACGCTGCTGTTCTACCTGCGCGAGCACCGTGTCGCAGTCGGCCTGATGATCGAGATCGCGATCGTCGGCGTGCTTCGCGAGCTCCTGATCAACCCGCCCGGAACGGCGCTGTTCAACGCGGTCGGTCTCGCGATGCTGCTGCTGGTGCTCGGCGCGCTCATGGTGGCGAACCGTCTCACCGAACCGCGCGACGAGCCGCGCCCGGACGGAGCCGATTATCGCAATGCAGGCGGCGCCCCGGCGCAGCCCCCGTAGGTTCGGCGAGCACGGCGTCGGGCCCGTGCAACGCCGTTTCGTTCGCGCGGCGGGTTCGACACTGGGGTCAGGTTCGTTCGAACACGGCCGCGGCGAGGCCGAGGGCGATGACTCCCGCGAACGCGACCGCGACGATCGTGCTCGAAACCGAGCTGCGCAGCAGAACGAACGCGACCGCGACCGCGAGCGCGACGGCGACCGGTGCGCGGCGTGAATCGCCGGCGATGAACTCCCAGATGGCCGCGATGCTCACGCGCGCACCGTTCTCGGCGCGCGGGCCGTCGCGATGAGCAGACCGGACACCGCGAGGTAGAACGCCGCAAGAATCAGCAGCGACAGATCCGCGCCGAACCATTGGATGCCGAGTCCTTCGCCGGTCCAGAACGTGCCGAACGACGTCAGCATGACGCCGACCACGAACTTCATCGTATTTTCCGGCACGCGCGACGCCGGTTGCTTGAGCGCGATACCGGCCAGCACGACGAGCAGCACGGCGGCGGCGGCACCGGCGGCCGACCATCCGAGCGCGGCCGTGGAAGCGGCGCCGAAGGTCACGACGATGACGGCGACTTCGAGGCCTTCGATCAGCACGGCCTTGAACGACGTCACGAGACCGATGCGGTCGGCCTGCACATCCTCCGCTGCGCGCAAAGCCGACACTTGGCGCGCGAACGCGGCGTCCTCGTCGCGGAGCGCTTTGCGGCCGGAGTAGCGGAGGATCGCCTTGCGCAGCCACGCGAGGCCGAAGAGTATCAGCACGATCCCCACGACAAGCTTGAGCTGATCGATCGGAACGAGGCGCAGCAGCGGGCCGAAGATCGCGACCAGCAGCGCGAGCACGAGCAAGGCGAAAGCTGCCCCGCGCAAGGCGACGGACCACGAGCGCGTGACGCCGACCGCGAGCACGATCGTCATCGCTTCGACCGCCTCGACGGCCGAGGCGAGAAAACTGGTTCCGGCGAGCGTCCATCCGTTCACGCAACGTCAGAACCGTTTCAGCCCGTCCGGGATTCGGCTATGGCGGGCGCCCGCACGCGGTCGAGCGCGGTCGCGACCTTCGTGTGCCGCTCGATCGGAAATACCCGGTCACCGACCGGACCCACGAGATGCATGAAGCGCCCGCGCGATTCCCACCGTGCGAACGCGGCATCGAGGGGCTCAAGCCGAGACGCCAGCCGTAATACGCGAGCGACGAGTTGCAAAACGCCAGCGGCGAGCTCGGAAAGACGACTTCGCGCTCGCGTGCCGGTTGCAGCGACCACGGATGTCTCGGCTGCCGCTGCCGGAAGATGACGCCGGCGCTCGCCGCCGACTCGGCGGGGTCGACCTCCGACGGAGCGACCTCGACCTCGGTTCCCGGAAACATCACCCTCAGACAGCGGCTCACGGACGTCGCCGGGCAATTGCCCACCACCAAGAATTTCACCGTGCCGACACAATTTGCTACGGCGCATTTTGGCTGCCTCCATAACCGAACTGTCACGATCGCAACCACCGCCGGCGGTTAGGCCGTTCAGGGCATTGATGGAACCGCTGGATCTCAGTAACGCTCATCCCCGCATGGCACGCGCCGAGCTCGCCGGCATCACTTTTCTTCCGCGCTCGATCGACAAGTTTCGAGCCGCGCTGCCGGGCGGGAATCTTGCCGGATATTCTCTCGAGGGCTTCACGGGCCGGATGCTCGAGAATCTCGGAATTGCTCCGGACACGTTTCAAGCGGCGGTTCTCGCGGCGCAGAGCGACGAGGATGTCGCGAGCTACGTGCGCGAGCACGCGGTACCGGGCGGAGCCGATGCATGGAACCAGTTCGTGCTCAACCGCGAGCTGTACGGCGGTGATCGCGCCGAAGCGATCGCGGAAAACCCGTGGCTGGCCGAGCACCCGGAAATTCGCCTGTCGCTGGACTTTCTGCAATACAGAGAAGACAACGGCCTAGACGACGACTAGGGTCGCCGTCTTCAGCGGCGAAGGCGCGCGGCCGGTGTCGCGGCCGCGATCACCATGACGGCGAGACGTTTCGCCGTTTGCGCCGCGATCAAGTTGCCGCGCTTCGCGCCCGACGCGGCGGCGCCGTCGAAGAGCACGTCGAGCTGTTCCGCGACGTCGTCTGGATTCTGCAAGCCGGCTTCGTGCGCGCGGTCGCGGAACCACGCGCGCCGCTTTGCCAGCATATGCTCGATCAAGCGGCGCGCGGGATGGCGCGGCTCGGTGAGCTCGGCGGTGAAGATGATGTACGGGCAGCCGCGGTACTCGCTGCCGTCGAGAAACGTCTCGAGCATGTCGAACACGCCGAGGATCCGTTCCGCGGGCGTGCCGTTCTCAGGGAATTGCACGCGCGGCGCGCGGCGCAGCGACGCGGCGATCAGCTCGTCCTTCGAGCGGAAGTGCCGGTAGAGCGTGCGCTTCGTCAACCCGGCGGTGGCCGCCACGCGGTCAACCCCGACGGCATGAATACCGTCTCGATAAAAGAGCCCGGCCGCCACGCCGGCGATGTAGTCGGGCATCGACTGCCCCGCTGGACCTCGTAAGCGCATGCGGGCGGTTTTGGATGGCCACGTATACCGCCCTGTGTACCTGGCCGCAACCGCCGTTTCCGTACACAGGGGCGTATCCCGAAGCGTCGGTACCGAGCCGCATGACGCAAACGCTCGCCACAGAAAAAACCCCTGCGCCCACGGCTGCAAATCGCGGAGGGAAGCGCGGGTCGTTGGCACTCGTCGTTGCGGCCGGCGCGCTCGTGCTGTCGATGTCGCTCGGCATCCGCCAGACGTTCGGCCTGTTCATCGGGCCGATCGCCGCGGATCATCTCGTGACGGTCGGCTTTCTGTCGTTCGCCATCGCGCTGCAGAACCTCATGTGGGGACTCGCGCAGCCGTTCGCCGGCGCGCTCACCGACCGGTTCGGGCCCGCGCCGGTGGTGGCCGGAGGCGCGGTTCTGTACGGAGCGGGATTGCTCGCCGTGGTTCATCAGCCCGACGCGCTCGCAATGGTTGTCGGATTCGGGTTGCTCGTGGGCATCGGGCAAAGCGCGATGACGTTCGCGGTCGTCATCGCGTAGGCTACGCCGCGGCGCTGCTCAACGTGCCGATCCGTTACCGTGCGGCGCTCGTTCCGGCGTGACGGCGCCGCTTTTCCGTCGCACGGCACGGGCGCATCATCGCGCGGGAGCCGGTTCGGCGGTCTTTCGCTGCGGCGTCG
>JAXDMB010000390.1:0-20600 GCA_034666325.1 Vulcanimicrobiota bacterium | reverse complement strand
CGGGCCGGTCACCAGATACGTCGTGAGCAGAACCGCCACCACGTTGAGCATCAGCGTCGAGATGACTTCGTTCGCACCGAAGCGCGCGCGCAGGAAGCCGGGGATCGCGCCCCACGCTCCGCCGGCGAGCGCGCCCGCGAGCAGCACCATCGGCACGGCGAGAAAGCCGGACATCGGAAACTGCGCGCCCAGCCAGCCCGCCGCGAACCCGCCGAGAATCAGCTGTCCCTCCGCGCCGATGTTGAACAATCCGGCGCGGAACGCGACCGCGACGCCGAGCGCGGGAAACAGCAGGCTCGTCGTCTGCACGAGCGTTTCGGCGAGCTCCGAGCGCGTGCCGAACGCGCCGTCGAACAGCGCGCCGAAACCGACGACCGGCGACACGTGCGCCAGCAGCATCGCGATCGAGCCGACGCCGAACACGAGCACGAGCACGACGACGAGATCGCGCGCGGTGCGGCTGCTGCGCAGCGATGCCGCGTTCACGCGTGACCGGCCATGAGCGCGCCGATGCGCCCGCGGTCGACGTTCGCGCGGTCGAACGAGCCGACGAACTTGCCGTTCGCGATCACGAGAATGCGGTCGGCGGTCGCGAAGATCTCGTCGAGCTCGAACGAGATCAGCAGCACGCCTGCGCCGGCGTTGCGCGCTTCGATCAGCCGCGACTGCACGAGCGCGGCGGCGCCGATGTCGATGCCGCGCGTCGGCTGGTACGCGACCACCAATTTCGGCGCGCTGGTGAGCGCTCGCCCGACCACGATCTTCTGCTGGTTGCCGCCGGAGAGCTGGCCGACCACCGCGTCCGCGTTGGGCGGGCGCACGTCGAAGCGTTCGATCACCTCGCGTGCCGCATCGCCGAACTTGCCGAGCGCGAGCGTGCGCTGGCGGCCCAGCGCGACGTTGTCGCGCACGCTCCAGTCGAGCACGAGCGCTTCGCCGCGGCGGTCCTGCGGGATCACGCGAATGCCGCGTTGCAAGCGCGACAGCGGCGTGTCGTCCGCGCGCAGCGGCGCGCCGTCGAACACGACCTCGCCGGTGAACGAAGCGATCCCCGCGAGCGCGTCCGACAGCGCAGTTTGTCCGTTGCCTTCGATGCCCGCCACGCCGACGATCTCGCCCGCGCGCACGTCGAACGTCGCGTCGTCCAGCGTGCTCGTGCCGGAGCGCGCGGAGAGCCCGCGCACCTCGAGCAGCGGCGCGGCCGCAGTCGCCGCGCGCGCGGCCAACGCTGGCACCTCGCCGCCCACCATGTCGCGCGCGATCTCGTCCGCGGACGTCTCGCTCGTCACATGCGTCGCGACGACGCGCCCCGCGCGCATCACCGTGACGCGCTGCGAGTACGCGATCACTTCGGCGAGCTTGTGCGTCACCACCATGATCGCGGTGCCGCGCTGCGCGAGCCCGGCGATCGTGGTGAAGAACGATGCGATCTCGCTCGGCGCGAGCGCGGCGGTGGGCTCGTCCAGCAGCAGCACGCTCGGCTCACGGTCCAGCTCGCGCAGCAATTCGACGCGCTGCTTGATGCCGACCGGCAGCGTCTCCACCAGCGCGTCCGGATCCACCGCGAGTCCGTACGTCGCCGACAGCGCGCGCACGCGCTCGCGCGCGGCGGGCACGTCGATCGTCCAGCCGCGCTTGGGCTCGCGGTTGAGCAGCACGTTCTCCCACACGCGCAGCCGGTCGATCAGCTTGAAGTGCTGGTGCACGAGCCCCACGACGCCGCTCGCTTCGACGGTACCCTCGTCGGCGCGCACGGCGCCGTAGGCGATCGCGGCGAGGGTGGATTTGCCCGCGCCGTTCTCACCGACCAGCGCGTGGATCTCGCCCGGGTACAGCTCGATGTCGACGCCGTCGACGGCCTGCACCGCGCCGAAGCGCTTGCGCACGCCGCGGACGTTCAGAGCGGAACGCGTTTGAACGATGCCAATTCCTCCCGCGTGGACGGTGCGGCCAATTTTCCGGTGATGATCGCCGCTCTCAGCTTGTCGAGCACCGCGATCTTCTCGGGCGTGACGACGCTCTTGGTGTATTTGAAGTCCGTCAGCCCGACGCCGCCTTCTTTCAGGCCGAGCGTCAGCTTTCCGGCACGCGCCTCGTGCGCGACCGCCTGTTGGCTGACGCGGAACACGCCGATGTCGACGCGCTTGATCATGCTGGTGAGGATCTTGCCGGGCGCGATCGCGTCCTGGTCGGAGTCGACGCCGATCACGAACGCGCCGTCGCGCCGCTTCACCTGGTCGATCGCGCCGAGACCCGCCTTGCCGGCGGCGACGTAGATGATGTCCGCGCCTTGATCGAACTGCACGCCCGCGAGCTCTTTGCCCGCCGCGACGTCCTCGAACGAGCCGACGTACTTCACGAGCACCTTCACCGACGGATCGACCTCGCGCGCGCCGGCGGCGAAACCGGCTTCGAACTTGCGCAGCAGCGGGATATCGAGCCCGCCCAAAAACGCGATCGTCTTCGTCTTGGTGGTCATCGCGGCGAGCGCGCCGGCGAGGAACGAGCCCTCTTCCTCTTTGAACGTCACCGACGTCACGTTGGGCCGGTCCACCACCGCGTCGATGATCGCGAAGTGCCGCTTCGCATAGCGCTCCGCCACTTCGTCGACGTCCTTCGCCATCAGGAATCCGATCGCGAAGATCTCGTCGTACTCTTTATTGGCGAGCACCGTCATGTTGATCTGGTAGTCCGCAGCGGAGCGCGACTGCAGCACGGTGGTCGTAGCATGCAGGTCGTTCTTCGCGCGCACCAGCCCCGCGTACGCGGAGTCGTTGAACGAGCGGTCTCCGAGCCCGCCGACGTCCGTCACCATACCGATGCGCACGGTTCCGGACGCGGCCTGCTTGGGGGCGCACCCGGCCGCGCACATCGATACGACCGCGGCGATGAGCGCCGCACGCCGAGTGAACCGCATCGCCGCCTCCCTACGACACATGTGCGGGGCGGCCTGTCGGCAATGGGGAAGAAGACGGGCGTGAACCCAGCCCTCAGACCGCCCGACGTACCACGACCGCGCCGTCCGATGTCGCGCGCTGAACGCCGCGTCACGTTCTGGCTCAAGACGCTGGCGCTGGTCGCGGTCGCGATCTATCTGCTCGTCGGCTTCCTGCAGTTCCTGGGCAACGTGCGGGCGACGGCGGTGCTGTTCGTGATCGCGCTGTTCTTCGCGTATCTGGTCTATCCGCTGGTCCGCCGCCTGAACGAACGGCTGCCGCTCGTGTGGTCCATCCTGCTGGTGTACGTGTTCATCGCGATCATCGGCGCGGCGATCCTGCAGTTGCTCATTCCGCCGTTGCTGGCGGACATCCAAGGTGCGGCGAAAGCCGTTCCGGGGATCGCGAGCAAGCTCGTCGCGGGGCTTCAGGACCCCAACAACCCGTTGATTCGCCGGCTCCCGCTCGAGGAGCAGCACTACCTCGCGCGGCTCCCGCAGGAGATCGCGAAGTTTCTCCAGACCAACGCGCTCGACACCGCGTCGAAGACGCTCAACGTCCTGCTTTCCACGGTGTCGGTGCTCGCGACGGCGATCGTCGTGCCGGTACTCGCGGCGTACATGCTGCTCGACGCGGAGAACATCAAAGAGGGCTTCCTCGGGCTCATTCCGGCGAAGAACCGCCCGAAGGCCGAAGCCGTCATCGCCGATCTCGACAACGTCGTCGGCGGATTCATCCGCGGGCAGCTGATCGACGGCTCGATCCTGGGCGCGATGCTCACCGTGATGCTGTGGGCCACCGGCGTGCCGTACGCGCTGCTCATCGGCGTCGTGTCCGGTGCGCTCAACTTCATCCCTTACGCGGGCGCGCTGATCGCGTTCATCCCGGCGGTGATCCTCGCGTTCACCACGTACGGTTTGGGCAAGGCGCTGCTCGTCGCCGTGCTGATCTTCGTGATCCACCAGATCGACGGCAACTTCGTCGCACCGCGCGTACTCAAGGAGAACGTCGGCCTGTCACCGTTCTGGATCATCATCGCGATCCTGGGCGGCAGCGAGCTGTTCGGTCTGGTCGGCACGTTCCTCGCCGTACCGGTCGCCGCGATGATCCGCGTGCTGCGCGAGCAGCTCTTGCCGCGGCCGGTTCCCCTCGCGGTCGCGGCGCCGGCGCTTACGAAGGCGCCGCTGGACGAGATGAATCCGCCGGTCGCGACGCCGGGGACGAGCTGACGCGCTCCAAGTCCTCGACGAGCCGGCTCGTGATGAGCCGCACGAGGTAGATTCCGAAGCCGGGATCGCGCCGGTACAGCGCGAGCACCTCGTCGCGCCGCAGCTCGTACATCACGACGTCGTCGAGCGCACGCGCCGTCTGCGTGCGGGTGCCGTGCGGTGAGAAGATACCGATCTCGCCCAGCAGCGCGCCCGGCGCGAGCTCCATGCCGAGCTCTTCGAGCACCAGCCGTCCGCCGCTGAGGAAATACAGCCGGTCCGCCGCGTCGCCGCGCCGGAAGAGCACGGTGCCGGCCGCGAAGCGGCGGCACGTCATGAACGGTTTGAGCCAAGCGGGCGATACTTCGCTCGCCGCGAGCGCGCGTTCGATGAGGCCGCGCTCGCGCAGCAGTTGGCTGAGCCGGTACGCGTTGAGCGGGAACAGCGCCACGTGCAGCAGCAGCGTCGGGTAGAGGTGCGCGCCGGCCGCGAAGAGCGCCCACGCGACGTTGCTTCCGAGCGCGAGCCGGCGCAGCCGCACGGTGTCCGTCATGAAGAACGCGGCGAGCGTGAGAAGCGCCGCGACGTAGCCTGCTCCGTTGAGGATCGCGAGCCAGGACACGCGCCGCGCTTCGTCACGGGACCGGGCGGGTCCGCGCGGCGAAAGGTCCCGGGTGATCACGCAATCCACGCCGGGCGTCTTTCCGGGCCGCCGGCCCATCACGCGCGTCGACGTGATCGGCGTCCCGATGGACCTGGGCGCCGACCGCCGCGGCGTCGACATGGGCCCGTCCGCGATCCGCTATGCCCGGTTGAAAGAGTCGCTCGAGAAGCTCGGCATCAGCGTAACCGACCGCGGCAACCTGCGCGTGCCGGTGCCCGAGTCGGCGACGATTGCGGAACAGAACGCGAAGTACTACCCGATCATCAAGGCGGTGTGCGACGAGCTCGCGGGCGTCGTGCAGGACGTGATCGCGCAGGGCGGCTTTCCGCTGGTGCTCGGCGGCGACCACTCGATCGCGATCGGCACGATCGCCGGCGTCGCGCGCGCTCGCGGCAGAGCGCCCGGCGTGATTTGGGTGGACGCGCATGGCGACATCAACACGCCGCTCACGTCGCCGTCCGGCAACGTGCATGGGATGCCCGTGCACTTCGCGCTGCAGGAACACGCGGTCGATCCGCAGCGCATGGTGTTCATCGGCTTGCGCGACGTGGACGACGGCGAGAAGCGCGCGATCCGCGAGCTCGGCGTGAAAGCGTTCGCGATGGCGGACGTCGACCGCCTCGGCATGAGCCGCGTGATCGACGAAGCGCTGACGATCGTCGCGGACGGCGAGAACTCGGTGCACATCAGCTTCGACATGGACGGCGTCGACCCGCAAGAAGCCCCGGGCGTCGGCACGCCGGTCCCGGGCGGAATAACGTACCGCGAAGCGCACCTGCTGATGGAAGCCGTCGCGGAAAGCGGCACGCTGGGCTCGCTGGAAATAACGGAAACGAACCCGATCCTCGACCGCGAGAACCGCACCGCAATCCTCGCGGTAGAACTGATCCTGAGCGCGCTGGGGAAGACGACGCTTTGATGCAAGGCTCGACGGCTCAGCCTCGTTCGCGCATTGCGTCGGTTGCGGGGCTGATCGTCGCGCTCGGGGCGGCGTTCGTCCTTCCGTTTTTGCCCGGCCAGGCGCATCAGCGGATCACCGACGCCGGACAAGATGTCGGCGTCATCGTGTTCGAATGGGCTGTCGCGTTCACGCTTCTGGCGACCGTTATCTTCTGGGAGCGGTTGCCGCTGCGCTCGATCGGTTTTCGTGCGCCGTCGCGGCGCGACTTCATCGCGCTGGGCCTCGCGTTCGCGGCGATGTACGCGGGGCTCGGGGTCGCTGCTGCGCTGACCCACGTCACGTCGAGCGACGCGGGCGGTGTGACGATGGCTCAGATAGCTGCGGTTCCGCTCGTGCTGCGGATCGTCTTGTTCCTGACAGCCGGGTTCTGCGAGGAGTTGATGCTGCGCGCGTATGCGATCGAACGCCTCACGCTGTTCACCGGAAAGCTCTGGATCGGCGGCGCCGTCGTGGTCGTGCTCTTCACGCTGGCGCACGTTCCGCGTTACGGGTTCTCGGAAGCGCTGATGAACGTCGCCATCATCGCCGTCGCGCTCACCGCGCTCTATATGTGGACGCGCAATTTCTGGGTGTGCGCGATCATGCACGCGATCATCGACTGCTTCGGGCTGATCGTCGGCCCCGCATTGGCCACGCACGGTCATCCGTGACGCGCGGTTACGGCGTCGCTACGGGCGTTCGGCCAATTCGGTCGCGCGCAGCGCGTTTCGGCCGAGGACGCAGATCGGGACGTCGCGCCAGCGTGTTTCGAGGCGGTCTACCCAGGCGTCCGCAAACGTGATGCCGTCGAGGCCGCCGAACAGGCAGATCTCGCTGTCGCCTTCGCCGTAGCGGAACTCGTAGTCCACCTCGGCGAGGTCCGGTACTTCGATCCCGTCGAGCGGTGCGCCGACGCGTGACAAGGCGCGGTAGACACGCGCCGCGTTGGCTTCGTCGGCGTCGTACCAGAGACAATGGTCGTGCGCGTCGGCCTTTTCACCGTGCAGGCGTTTCGCTAGGCCGCCGATGACGAGCGTGCGAGCGTGCTCTCGCGCGAGTGCGCACAGCAGCTCGGCGAATGCGGCGTGGTCGGCCATCGGCACCTCCGAAGAACTCGGACGACGAGGCTACTCCGGCGAGGTCGCCGGGTCCCTCTCGCACGCCGCTATTCGTGAAGTCCCGATTTCACCAGGATGGTGGCGACGTAGCCGGCCAGCGTCTGAGCATCGCGGAAGCCCTGGAGCGGATTGCTGGTCCATTCGCCTTGGAACTTGCTGAGGTGGGCGCTGAGCTCCGCATTGTTTTGATCGACCATCGCTTCGATCTTCGGACCGGGCGTGTTCCGGAGCGTCGCGTGGATTGCCGTCAGATTTGCGAGGGTTCCGTCGAACTCGTCTTGGCTGACGCTGCCCTCCGTCACGATGTTTTGGTAGAACGCCATGTTCAAACCCGCGACGACGCTGGAGAGTAGGAAAGTCAAACCCGCTGCGTTCACGATGCGTCTCCTTTGACGTGATGCGGCCCGCGATCACCCTACGTCAAACCAATCCGTCGCTCCCCTGCCGGGCTGCCGCGATACGGTCGAACCCGGAGACTTGCGCCTGAATCCAGCCACGGTCGAATCCGAGCTCCGCGGCGATGAGCGATGCGGCGCGCGGCGCGCTTGCACGGGCGGCCTCGCCGTCGAGAAAGAGCGCTCGCGTGCGGCGCGCGAGCACGTCTTCCACCGTGCGCGCCATCTCCGCCCGTACGCCGTACACGACGTGCGCGCCGGTGTACGGCAGACGCGGATCCAGCCGGGTACCGAGCGAGGTGTCGCCGGCAGCCATGCCGGCAACGGCGTTTGCGTCGGAGCCGTAGACACGCAGGCTCTCGTCGGCCGGTACCGGTCCGAGCGCGCCGTGAAGCGGAAGAAATTCCGTTTGCGACGGCGCCGGCGCGAGACGTGCCGTGCGCGCAGCCGCGTCGACGGCGTCCCGTGCCATGACGCGGTACGTCGTCCATTTGCCGCCGGTGATCGTCACGAGCCCCGAGCGCGAAATCTCGACGAGGTGCTCGCGCGAGAGCTTAGCCGTGTTCGTCGCCGAGCCGGAGATCAGCGGGCGCAAGCCGGCGAACACCGCCAGAATGTCTCTCCGCTGGAGCGGCGCAACGAGATAGCGGTTCACGGTCGCCAGAATGTACGTGATCTCTTCCTCGCTCGGATGCGGGTCGGGATCGGGTTCGAGCACCGGGACATCCGTCGTGCCGATGACGACGTGCTCGTGCCACGGAATCGCGAACAGCACGCGGCCCTCCGCGGTTCTTGGAACGAGCAGCGCAGCCGTAGCCGGCTGGAGTGCGTCCGCGCGAACGACGATATGCGAACCGCGGCTGTGCGTGAGAAGTGGCGGCGCCGCCGGCTCGTCGAGCGCGCGCACGGCGTCGGCGAACGGGCCGCAGGCATTGATCGCGGCGCGCGCCCGAATCGTCAGTTCCGCGCCCGACTCGCGCTCGACCGCCAGTACGCCGCTGATGTGTCCGTTCGCGTCGTACATGAAGCGAACGGCGCGCACGTAGTTCGCAACCACCGCGCCGCGGGCGGTCGCCGTGCGCGCGAGGGTGATCGCGAGGCGGGCGTCGTCGAACTGGCCGTCGTGGTAAACGACGCCGCCGCGCAGTCCGTGAGGCGCAAGTCCCGGAACGAGCGCACGCGCGCGCAGCGGCCCGACGATGCGGCTGCGCGGGAAATCGGTTGCGCCTGCAAGGAAATCGTATGCCGTGAGCCCGGCGGCATAGTAAGCCACCTCGAACGGGTGGTACGCGGGGACGACAAATGCGAGGTCGCTCACGAGATGCGGCGCGTTGCGCCGCAGCACGGTGCGCTCGTGCAGCGCCTCGCGGACGAGTCCGATGTCGCCTCGCTGCAAATACCGGATGCCGCCGTGAATCAGCTTCGTCGAACGGCTGGACGTTCCGGATGCGAAGTCGTCCGCCTCGATCAGCGCCGTGCGATACCCGCGCGCGGCGGCGTCGACCGCGGCGCCCAGCCCCGTCGCGCCGCCGCCGGCGATCAGGACGTCGAACGTCTCGTCCGCGAGCCGCGCGAGCGAGGCGGCACGGTTCAAGGACGGGCCCAGTGCGATTGCTCGCGAGGCGGCGTCAATCGCGCGCCCAGCCGCGGCTGCGCTCGACGGCGCGGCGCCATCGAGCGATCATCGCGTCGCGTCGCGCACCGTCGATCGCAGGCGTGAACCGCCCGTCTTCGCGCCAGTGCCGCGCGACCGTGTCGACGTCGCTCCAAAATCCGGTCTGCAGCCCGGCGAGGTACGCGGTGCCGAGTGCTGTCGTCTCAATGCAAGCCGGGCGCACGACCGGGACGCCGAGCACGTCCGCCTGGAATTGCATAGCGAGATCGTTCGCCGACGCGCCGCCGTCGACGCGCAGCTCCGCGAGCCGGATGCCGGCGTCGCGTTCCATCGCCGCGACGACATCCGCCGTTTGATATGCCATCGCATCGAGCGCCGCGCGCGCGATGTGCGCGCGCGTCGTGCCGCGCGTTATCCCGACGATCGTGCCGCGCGCATACGGGTCCCAGTACGGCGCACCGAGCCCGGCGAACGCGGGAACGAAGAAGCAGTCGCCGCTGTCGTCCACCTCGCCCGCGAGCCGCTCGATATCGGACGACCGCTCGATGATCCCCAAACCGTCGCGAAGCCATTGCACGGCGGCGCCCGTGACGAAGATCGATCCTTCCAGCGCGTACGTCGCCCGACCGGGCTCGAACGCGAACGCGATGGTGGACAGCAGTCCCTGCTCGCTGCGCACGACGCGGTCGCCGGTGTTGAGCACGACGAACGAGCCCGTCCCGTACGTGTTCTTCGCAAGCCCCGGCGTGAACCCGGCCTGCCCGATGAGCGCCGCTTGCTGATCGCCCGCGACGCCCGCGATCCGGATCGCTCCGCCGAAATGCTCCACCGCCGTCGTCCCGAACTCCGCGGTACACGGCAGCACCTCCGGAAGAATGCCGCGCGGAATCCGAAACACCTCGAGCAGCTCGTCGCTCCACTGCAAACGATGGATGTCGAACAGCATCGTGCGCGACGCGTTCGTCACGTCGGTCACATGCCGCGCGCCCCCGGTGAGATTCCAGACGAGCCATGTGTCCACCGTGCCGAACGCGATCTCACCCGCCTCGGCCCGCGCGCGCAGCCCGTCGACGTGGTCGAGCAGCCACGCGATCTTCGTCGCGGAAAAGTACGGATCGAGCAGCAGCCCCGTTTGCGCCCGAACGAGCTCGTCCATGCCGCGCACACGAAGCTCGTCGCACATCGGCGCCGTGCGCCGGTCCTGCCACACGATCGCGTTCGCAAGCGGCTTTCCGCTCGCGCGCTCCCACACGATGGTCGTCTCACGCTGGTTGGTGATCCCGATCGCGGCGACATCGGCCGCCGATACACGCGCATTGCGAAGGGCACCCCGAGCCGTCTCGAGCTGCGACTCCCAGATCGCGAGCGGATCGTGCTCCACCCATCCCGGCTGCGGAAAGATCTGCTCGAACTCACGCTGATCGAACGCCACCACCGAGCCGCGCGCGTCGAACACGATCGCGCGCGAGCTGGTCGTGCCCTGGTCGAGCGCGAGAATCACACGCATCGATACCGTGCCGTCATCATGCGCTGACCGTGCGACCATCCTGCGCTCACAGCCGGAACGCGTCCGCGCCGCCCGGTTCGGGGAAGACCTTTCCGGGGTTCATGAGCCCCAGCGGATCGAGCGCGTCCTTGATCTTGCGCATCACGGCCAGCGTGTCCGCGCCGACGTCCAACTCCATGAACTGCTTTTTGAGCAGGCCGATACCGTGCTCGCCCGACAGCGTGCCGCCCAGCTCCACCGTCGCTTCGAAGATCGCGCGAGCCGCGCCGGCCACGCGCATCATCTCTTCGGGATTCGTTTTGTCGCATAGGATGTTCGGATGCAGATTACCGTCGCCGATGTGGCCGAAGACCGGGATCTCCAGCGCGTACTTCGTCGCGATCTCGCGCACGCGCCCGATCAGCTCGGTCAGCGCGCGCGGCGGAATGCACACGTCCTCGCCCAGCTTGTTCGGGCGGCGCCGCGCGAGCGCCGGCGAGATGGACCGCCGTGCCGCCCACAATCGTTCCGACTCCGCGTCGCTGCGCGCAACGCTCACGTCGCGAGCGCCGTGCGCGCGCACCACGCGCTCGATCGCCGCGAGCTCGTCCGCTAGCACGCTCTCGTAATTCCCATCCACGCCGAAGATCAGGATCGCATCGGCGTCCAGCGGCAGTCCGATCGGGCTGTTAGCCTCCACGCAGCGCATCGTCAAGTTGTCGACCAGCTCGATCGCCGCAGGCAGCACGCCGCTCGCCATCACCGCCGTGGTCGCGTTCGCGGCGTCCTCGATCCGGTCGAACACCACGAGCGCCGCGCGCGCGAACTTCGGCTTCGACAACAGCCGCAGCGTGATCTCGGTGATCGTGCCGAGCGTGCCTTCCGCGCCGGTGAACAACCGCCGCAGATCGTAGCCGGTCACGTTCTTCACCGTGCGCCCGCCGGTGCGAATCACCGTGCCTTCCGGCAGAACGACTTCCAGCGCGAGCACGTAATCGCCGGTCACGCCGTACTTCAGACACCGCGCGCCGCCCGCGTTCTCCGCGACATTGCCGCCGATCGCGCTCTGCTTGAGCGACGACGGATCGGGCGGATAGAACAGTCCGCGCTTCTCGACTTCCGCTTGCAAACGCGCGTTGATGACGCCCGCCTGCACCACCGCGACCCGGTCGATCTCGTCGATCTCGATGATGCGGTCCATCCGCGCGACGCCCAGCACGATGCTGCCGTCGAGCGGCACCGCGCCGCCGGAAAGCCCGCTGCCCATCGCGCGCGGCGTGATCGCAATGCGGCGCTCGGTCGCGATGCGATGGACCGCGCTCACCTGCGCCGTGGTGGTGGGGAGCACGACGAGCGGCGGCGTGCGCTCGTAGAACGTCCCGTCGAAGCCGTACGCGATAAGGTCCTCGGCCTGGGTCAGCACGCCGTCCGGGACGGCGGCGCGCAGCGCGTCGACCAGTCCGGGCGCCGAGTCGATCATCATCTCGCGCTTCGTCCGCCCAGCGCGCAAAGTCCTCGGACGCGGCCTCCGACGACGGTCCTACGGGAATTCCCACGGCGCCGGGTATACTCACGGAGTCATGGCCGACGTCATCACCGCCGAGTACCGGCTCGCCACCGAGCCGGAGCTCAAGAGCTTCGTCTCGACCGTTCTCACCAAGGTCGGGGTCGCGCCCGATGACGCCGCGATCGTGGCCGACGTGCTCGTCGCAGCCGACCTGCGAGGCGTCGAGTCGCACGGCGTCGCGCGCCTGCAGTCGTACTACGTCAGCCGCATTCGCGCGGGCCAGCTCGAGGCCAAGCCGGACGTGCAGACGGTCCGGGAGACGCCGACCTCGCTGCTCGTGGACGCGGGCAACGGCCTTGGCCATCCGGTCGCCAAGCGCACGATGGAACGCATCCTGCAAAAAGCCGGCCAGAGCGGTGCGGCGTTCGGCGCGGTTCGCAACTCGAACCACTACGGAATCGCCGGTTACTACGCGATGATGGCGCTCGACCGCGACACGATCGGCATCGCGTCGACGAACAGCGTGCGCTACGGCGCGCCGACGTTCGGCAAGGACGTGCTGCTCGGCACCAACCCGCTCGCGTTCGCGATCCCCGCGAAGAACGAGCCCGCGTTCGTGCTCGACTTCGCGACGACGACCGTGCCGAAAGGCAAGCTCGAAGTCTACAACCGCAAGGAAAAGAAGCTGAATCCCGGCTGGGCGATCGACGCGCACGGCAACGAGACGCTCGATCCGCAGGTCGCCCTCAAAGGCGCGCTGCTGCCGCTCGGCGGTTACGGTACCGACAACGGCGGCCACAAGGGCTACGGCCTCGGGCTACTCGTCGACATCCTGTGCGGCGTGCTGTCGGGCGGCGCGTTCGGCAACGATCTTCCGCTCCCGAGCGATCCCCCGCTGCCCGGCAAGATCTCGCACTTCTTCGCCGCGTTCACGATCGACGGGTTCCGCGACGCCGAGCAGTTCAAAGCCGACATGGACACCGAGCTGCGCGCGTTCAAGGACTCCGCGAAAGCGCCGGGCCACGACCGCATCTACGTCGCGGGCGAGATCGAGCACGAGAAGACGCTGTACAACCGCGAGCACGGCGTTCCGGTGCACGTGAAGGTATGGAGCGAGCTCGAGCAGCTCGCGGGCGAGCTCGGCATCCCGTTCGACATCGAGAAGGGCTAGCGCCGGCGCGCCAGCGCTCGCGCGCTAATTCTTCAGCTCGACCGTTCCGGCGCAGCGCAGCCCGTTGCACGCTGCGGGAATGAAGTGCAAGGCGAGCAGCCGCGCGCGCAGTTCCTCGCGCAGCGCAGCGTCCGCCGGCGGCCGTAGAAACTCGATCGATGTCGCGCGCCCGTTCTCGTCGACCGTGATGCGCACGGTCACGCCGTTCACGCCGGCGAACAGCGGCGCGCGCGCCGACGGTTCGATCGACGCGGGATAGGTCTCGCTGAAGTTCCCGATCCCTTCCTCGCGCTGCGCCGCAACGGGGCTCGGAGCCGGTGATGCGACCGGCGCGCTCGACGGCCCGGCGTCCGCGACAGCGGCCGGCTTCGGCGCCGCGAACGCCAGGTGCGTGACGAGCGAGGGGTTCGGTTCGCGCTTGCGCACCTCGGTCGGCGACGGCGCGTACGCGGCCCGGTGCTCGGTTGCGACGACGAGCTTGCGCGCGGCGTGTTCCACCGTGACGGCGGCGTGGATCACCGGGACGTCGGTGTGATCCACTGGCGCCGCCTTGGCAACCGGCCGTTGCTGCACGACCTGATGCACCGGCGGCGGCGTGGGGCGATGCTCCACCCGGATGATGCTGGAAAGAAGCGCGCGTTCGTCCGGGTCGTCGACCGGGAACGACGGCCGCGGCAACATGACGAGCGACGCCAGGACGCACAGATGGAGAGCGATCGAGCTTACGATCGCGATGCGGTCACGCCGTGGGGTTCGAGCGGCCGTCACCATCGCTATGGGTTGCGGGAACTCCGACGCCGACGGGCGCGCAACCTTTTTCAGCGCGGGTTGTCCTGGAGTAGCGATGGGTCGAGATACCGATATGGTCCTGTATCAAGCCGAGTGGTGCCCGTACTGCGCGCGCGTGCGCAAGAAGCTCACGGACCTGCTGCTGGACTATAAAAACGTCAACGTGCCGCACTCGCACGCCGAGCGCGACGAGGTGAAGCGAGTCTCCGGACAGACCTCGATCCCGGTCCTCGTCGACGGCGACGTCGTCCTGGACGACGACGACGACATCATTCCGTATCTCGACAAAAAATACGGAGCGTCGGCCAAAGTACGATAGCCGTCGGGCAACGGCTTCGCGGGTAGCGCCTACTCCGCCGGGATTTGAATCGGTGCGGCCGGGCCCTTGCGGCGTCTCGGCAGCACGAACACCAGCGGCAATAGGAAGAACGTGAGCGCCCCGAGCGCCCACTGAGCGTCCGCGTACGCCATCACGCCGGCTTGCGTGAGGATCTGCTGGTACAGGTTGCCGATCGCCGCGCTGGTGCTGTGCGTGTGGTCGATCAGGACCCTGAGCGCGATGTTGTCCGGCGTCGCGCTGTCCGCGAGAATCGATTGGTGGAACGCGTTGCGGCGCGCGAGCAGCGTGACGAGCGCCGCGGTGGAGAACGACCCGCCGAGCTGCAATGATAGCGCCTGGAACGCCGTCGCTTTCGGCACCACCTCGGGCGGAATCGCGCTCAGCACCGCGATGGAGATCGGCACGAACAGCATCGCGAGGCCGACGCCCGCCATGATCGCAGGACCGAGCAGCGAGTTGAAGTCGTTCTGCGAGGTCGTGATGTAGCCGAGCCAGATCTGGCTCGCGCCGATCAGCGTGAAGCCGACCACCAGCAGGATGCGCGTGTCGATGCGGCCGCTTCCCGCGAGCCGCGCGATGAACGGCGTCAGCACGGCGATGAACGCGGCGCGCACGAAGATCAGCTCGCCGGAAAGCGTCGCGGTAAAGCCGAGGATGCCTTGCACGTACTGCGGCAGGATGACGGTCGCGCCGAACAGCACCGAGCCGATCGCGAACCCGAGCGCGCTGCCCGCCGCGATCGCGCGGTACTTGAACGCGCGCAGATCGACGATGGGCCGCTTCGTTCCCCACAGCTCCCAGAAAATGAACGCCCCGAGGCCGATAACGGTGGTGAACCCGAACGTGCGGATCAGCGGGTCGGAGAACCAGTCGTTGCGCTGCCCCTCATCGAGAATGTACTGCAGCGAGCCAAGCCCGGTCGCGAGCAGGGCGAGACCGATGGCGTCGATCGGAATCGGCTTCGGTTCGGCGGGATTGCGCATCATCGTCAGCACGACGATCGCGGCGAACACCCCCGGAACGATGTTGATGAAGAACACCCAGTTCCAGGAGAAGTTGTCGGTCAGCCAGCCGCCGACCGTGGGCCCGACGGACGGTCCGACGATCGCGCCCATCGCGAACACCGCTTGCGACGCGCCGAGCAGATGGCGCGGAAACGTGTCGCGCAACGCCGCCTGCGACGTCGCGACCAGCCCGCCGCCGAACAGCCCCTGGATCACGCGGAAGATGATGAGCTGCTGGATCGAGCCTGCGAGGCCGCACATGACCGAGGCGACGGTGAAGCCGATGATCGCGACCGAATAGTACTGCTTGCGCCCGAAGCGCGCTTGCAGCCACGGCGTCATCGGGATCACGATGACGGCCGATATGATGTAGCCCGTGACGACCCAAGCCCCTTGCTCCTGCGTCGAGCCGAGGTTGCCTTGGATGGTGGGAAGCGCGACGTTGACGATCGTCGTGTCGAGCGTCTGCATCAGCGTCGCGGCCATGATCCCCAGGGTGATGAGGATCAGGCGGGCGCCGCGTTCGGTGACGTCGCGGTCTTTGATGATCTCGGTGGCCATGATGGTGTGGTGCGGCGAATCGTCGCACGAAGCGTTGGACTACGCCTCGACGGAGGTCGGTTTCGGCACTTGCACTTGCCGCGAGGGCTAGGTGAGCGCGAACGCCACCGCCGCGCCGGCCGCGGTAGCGAGCAGGTTGACGAGGTCGTTGGAAAAGCCGCGGATGCCGCGGACCAGCCGGGTGGGATTGCCGCAGGCGTGCGGGTCGGTCTCGCAATTGCGGTCGCAGGCGTCGCAGCGCCGAAGCTCCTGAAGCGAGCCGCCCAGAAGCGAATCCAGGGTCGCGCCCGCGATGCCGCCCAGCGGGATGGCGAGAATGACAAGGATCGCGCCCGGGGCGATCGTCCAACCTCCGTTCCAGGCGATCGAGAAACCGACGTTCTCTACGGTGAGAAGATACGCGAGCGCGATTCCGGCGACGCCGGCGATTCCAAGCCATACCGCACCAGCGACCTCCGCGAGCGTGCCGGCGAGCGTGATGCCGCCCGACATTCCGGCCGGTACAGGCCTCAGCGAGAGGATGGACCGCGGCCGCGCGCGCGACAGCGTGCCGATCTCCGTCGCCCACGTGTCCGCCGTCGCCGCGGCGTAGGCGCCGGCGAACGCGGCCGCCCAGCGCACGTCGTGCGTAAAGGCCCACACGACCGCGCACGCGGTCGCGACGCCGCCGTTCGCGAGCACCTGCATCGCATCGCGCGCGCCGTGCTTGCCGATGTCGACCAGCTGACGCTTCCGCGCCCGCCCCACCCGCGAGAGTGCGATCGACGGTATGAAGAACGCGAGCAAGATCAGCGTAAATCCGATCGCGCCGCTGGCATATGTCAAGGTGCCGACGGCGCACGCCGCGATCGCGCCGCCGCGCGTCAGTGCCCCAGCGCGCAGCGCGACGATTGCGATGATTCCCGCGATCACCGCGCCGATGAGCGCGTCGCGGGCGTTCACTGGATCACCGCCGCTTCACGGGCGTCGCACGTGGCTCACGAGATCCCCTTCGCCTCAACGGTGTCGGATGGGACAAATTCGCGACTACGGTACGGCGGCTGCGCTCAGCGCACGCAGCAGACCGTCGACGGTGAACTCGTCCGGGACGACGCCCACACGGATACCGGCGTCGCGCGCGGTTCTCGCGGTGATGGGGCCGATGGCGGCAACGGTTTTTGACGCCAGCAGCGCTGCCGCGTCCGGCACGTTGCTTATGAAGCCCCCGACCGTGCTCGAGCTCGTGAACGTCACGATGTCCGCGCGATCGGTCTTTGCCGCCAGGTCCGGGTCGTGCACGAAGCGGGTCGCGTACGCTGCCACGACGTCCGCGACGCGACCGTGCTCGCGCAGCGTCTCGGGAAGCACCTCGCGAGCTTCTTGCGCGCGGTAGATCAGGATGCGGTCGCCGGGTGACGTGCGCGTCAGCAGCTCCGACGCGATCGCTTCGTTCACGAACTCGGGCGGGATCAGATCGACGCGGATGCCGCGCGTCGCGAGCGCTTCCGCCGTTTTCGGACCGATCGCCGCGATGCGCGCGTCGCCGAACGCGCGCGCGTCGCGGCCGAGCTCGCCGAGCGCGTCGAAGAACGCGTCCACGCCGTTGCGGCTGGTGAACACCACCCAATCGTACTCCCGCACGCGGGCGGCCGCCTCGCGCGCCGCGGCGGGATCGTCGGGCGCGCCGATCGCGATCGTCGGCGCGAGGATCGGCTCCGCGCCCGCTTCCCAGA
The DNA here is from genome assembly GCA_034666325.1 of Vulcanimicrobiota bacterium. Taxonomy (GTDB): domain Bacteria; phylum Vulcanimicrobiota; class Vulcanimicrobiia; order Vulcanimicrobiales; family Vulcanimicrobiaceae; genus Vulcanimicrobium. The sequence goes on along the minus strand of JAXDMB010000390.1, from coordinate 3,154 downwards.
GCCGCGTGGCGAAATCGTCGGCTTGGTGCGCGGGGCGCGTGACGAGCACGCGCTTCCCGAACAGCGGCTGCGCGTCGAACCAGCGGATGTTCTGCCGCTCGCGCACCACGTCGCCGATCACCACGATCGCCGGCGCGGTGATGCCCGTGCGCGCGACTTCGTCGATCACCGTGTCGATCGTCGCGGTCAGCACTTCTTGCGTGGGTTTCGTCCCTTCGTGCACGATGCCGACGGGCGTATCGCCCTCCAACCCGTTCTCGCGCAGCTTCGCGACGATCCCGGCGAGGTTGCCCATCGCCATCAAGAAGATCGTCGTCGCCTTGCGGTTCGCGAGCTTCGCGTAGTCCAGCGACGAGTAGCCTTTCGTCGGATCCTCGTGTCCGGTCGCGATCGTGAACGACGTGTTGTGCTCGCGGTGCGTCACCGGAATTCCCGCGTACGCGGGCGCCGCGATCGCGGACGTGATGCCGGGGACGATCTCGAACGGCACGCCCGCTTTCGCGAGCGCGTGCGCCTCTTCGCCGCCGCGCGCGAACACGAACACGTCGCCGCCCTTGAGCCGCACGACCTTTTTGCCGTCCAGGCCCAATTGCACGATGAGCGCGGTGATCTCGTCCTGCGTGAGCGTGTGCTCGCCCGCCTTTTTTCCGACGTAAATCTTCTCGCAGTCCGGCGGCGCGAGGCTGACGATCGCTTGCGAGGCGAGGTAGTCGTACACCAGCGTGTCGCACTGCGCGAGCGCGCGCGCCCCCTTGAGCGTCAAAAGCCCCGGATCACCGGGGCCCGCGCCGACCAGCCACACCTTGCCGGCGGGCATCTACTCCTCGATCTCCTCCGGCATCGCGGCGGGCGCGAACGCCGGGTCGCCGGTGAGCGCGCGCAGCTCGAAGAGCTCGTCGAGAATCTTCGCGTGCGTCACGGCTTCGGCGCGGTTCTCCACTGCTTTGTCCCGAATGCGCACGATCGCGCTGTGCAGCAGCTTCGACACGATCGTGAGCGACATGCCGGTGATGAGGCTGCGCTCCCGCTCCGTGAGATCGGGCAAGCGCGCGAAGAGGCGTTCGAGCTCCGCCTCGCGGATCGACTCGGCTTTTTGCGTGAGCGACGCGATCACCGGAACGGCGACGCGCGACTGGTACCACTGCTGGAAGCGCTCGACGTGACCGGCGATGATCTCCTCGACCAGCGGGATCGCCTCGCGGCGTTTCTCGAGCGTGACGTCGATGACGTCCTTGAGCGCATCGACGTCAACCGCGCCGACGCCCGGGATGCGCATGACCTCGGGATCCACGTCGCGCGGCACGGCGATGTCGACGATGAACAGCGGACGCTCGGGCCGCGCGAGCATCGCTTCGGCGACGTTCCCGGGCGTGAGGATGAAGTGCGAGGCGCCGGTCGACGTCACCACCACGTCGGCATGTTTGAGCGCGTTCACGAGACCCGGCATGTCCGCCGTGTGCGCGATGTCGCCGAGCTCGTTCACGACCGCCTGCGCGCGCTTGTGCGAGCGGTTGAGCACCACGATGTCGGACGCGCCCTCGGCCTTGAGCCGGCGCGCCGCGAGCGCGCCCATCTTGCCGGCGCCGATCACGAGCACCGCTTTACCGCGCAGGTCGCCGACGTGCTGCTTCGCGCACAGCACCGCGGCCGTCGCGATGGACGTGGAGTCGCCCGCGATCGCCGTGTGCGTGCGCGCCGCCTTGCCCGCTTCGAGCGCTTCGCGGAACAGCGTGTGCAGCGTCTTGCCGAGCGAGCGCGCGCGCTGCGCCTGAACGTACGCGTCCTTCACTTGGCCCAGAATCTCGGCCTCGCCGATCAGCATCGAGTCGATGCCGGTGCTCACGCGGAAGAGATGATCGATCGCCTGCGTGCCGAGCAGCGTGTACATGTACGAGTCCATATCGGACACGTCACCGTGGCGGAAGTTGCCGAGAAACGACTTGAGCTGGCCGACGCCGATCTCATAGTCTTCGAGCTCGGCGTAGATCTCGAGCCGCCCGCACGTCTGCAGCATGAGCGCTTCGCGAACGGCCTCGTAATCGCGCAGCGCGACGAGCGCCTCGCCCATCTTGTGCGCGGGGAACGCGTGCCGCTCGCGCACCTCGACCGGCGCGGTGTTGTGCGAGAGCCCCAGGCAGACTAGCGGCACGCAAGATCTCCGGCGGCGGGCTGCATCGCGTCGGCAAGCGCGTCATCGGACGCCGCGATCGTTCGGTCGATGTCCGCCTCGGTGTGCGCGATCGAGAGGAAGCCGGCCTCGAACTGCGACGGCGCGAGATACACGCCACGGTCGAGCATGCCGTGGAAGAACCGCGCGTAGAGCGCCGTGTCGGAACGCTTCGCGCCGGCCAGATCCGTCACCGGACCGTCCGCGAAGAAGAACCCGGTCATCGAACCGGCCGCGGCGGCCGTGTGCGGGACGCCGCGCCGGCGGAACACGTCCACCATGCCATCGATGAGACGCTTTCCAAGGCGTTCCAGATGCACGTACGTCTCATCGCTCAGCAGGCCCAGCGTCGCGATGCCCGCCGCCATCGCGAGCGGGTTGCCCGAGAGCGTCCCGGCCTGGAACACGTCGCCGTCCGGGGTGAGACGGTCCATGATCTCCGCGCCGCCTCCGAAGGCCCCGACCGGGAGGCCGCCGCCGATCACCTTGCCGAGCGTCGTGATGTCGGGCCGCACGCCCTCACGCGCCTGCACGCCGCCGAGCGCCACGCGAAAGCCCGTCATCACCTCGTCGAACACGAGCAGGGCGCCGTGCTCGCGCGTGAGCGCGCGCAGCTCTTGCAGAAATCCGGGGACGGGCAGCACCAGACCCATGTTCCCGACATACGGCTCGACGATCACCGCGGCGATCTTGCCGGGATTGGCCGCGAAGGCGGCCCGCACGGCGGCGGCGTCGTTGTACGGCACGATGAGCGTGTCGCGTGCCGTCCCGGCGGGGACGCCCTTGGAGTTGGGGACGCCCATCGTGAGCGCGCTGGAGCCGGCGGCGATCAGGAACGGGTCGGCCGACCCGTGATAGCAGCCCTCGAACTTGATGAACTTGTCGCGGCCGGTGTAGCCGCGCGCGAGCCGGATCGCGTTGGCCGTCGCCTCGGTGCCCGACGAGCAGAAGCGCACCTTCTCGACCGACGGCACCGCGTCGACGATC
>JAXDMB010000389.1:0-7027 GCA_034666325.1 Vulcanimicrobiota bacterium | reverse complement strand
GCGATGCTGGAGAAGCTGTTCAACTCCGACACGAACGCGTTCGTGCTGAACTACGACAAGGACAACAACTACCAGGACAACTTCACCGCGGACGAGATCTTCCCGGTGCTGTTCGAGGTGGCCGAGCCGCAGGTGCGCAAGGCGATTCTGAAGCGCCTGATGGAGTCGGATTTCACCACCCCGGTCGGGCTCCGCACGATCTCGACGGCCGACTCGTGGTATTTTCCGTCGCACGGCTTCGGGCTGCTCGGCGGCGTGTGGCCCGATCTCACGCTGTGGTTCGCGGTGGCGCTCGCGCGCAACGGCGCGCACGCCGAGGCCGCGCACTGGCTGGAGGCGATCTACGAGACGATGGAGGCCGGCGCGTCGCGCAACACCGTGCCGGGCCAGTTCGGCGAGTGGTTCGACGGCGGCTCGCTCACGAACCGCGGCATGTACCTCTCGCCGTGGACCGGCGCGAAGTACCTGTGGGCGGTCGCCGAGACGGTGTGCGGGCTGGACGGCTACCGCACCAGCGGCCGCCCGCACATCGCGCCGCTGCTCCCCGCGGACTGGACGTGGACGGCGGCCGTGCGCGTGCACTGGGGCGGCCGCCGCCACAGCTACGTGATCGACGCCGAGCGCAAGACGATCGTGGGCGACATGGACTTCGCCTCGGCCGACGAGCCGTACGCCGTGTACTACGCGGGGCGCGATGTCTCGGACGAGATCCGCACGTCGCCGGTGGAAGTGGGCGCCGTGGCGTTCGAGGACCCGCACGGCGCCGTGCTGATCTACGTCTGCAACGACCGGCAGCGCGCGCGCGACGTGACGCTCGACTTCCGCGGCCGGACCTACCGCCGCCGGGTGGAGGCCGGCCGGATGCTCGAGATTCGCCTCGGCCAGCCGGTTCTGACGGACGCGATGCTCACCCGCGGGCCCCAAGAGGCGGCGGCCCCGGTCGGTTAGAACCTCGCGCACCGTGCCGCCAACCCGCCGCCCGGGGCTGTCCGTGCTCCTCGTCGCGGGCGCCGTCGTGCTCCTCGTCTCGATCGTGATCGGTCAAAAGCTCGGCGACCGCGTCCTGTTCCAGACCGCGCGCCGCGCCGTCACCATCGGGTCCGGCGTGACGCCCGTCCCGGAGGTCGTCGACTCGGCCCACGGGGAGCTCAAGAACTGGAAGCGCCTGCAGGTGGTGTCCGTCGCGACCGACCCGGCGTTCCCGGACCCGCGGGTGACGCGCCCGCCGACACCGCCCCCGCCGGTCTACACGCCGCCGCCGTACACGCCGCCGCCGGTTCCGAAGCGGACGGCCACGCCGCGGCCGGACGGCATCTACACGTCGCCGCCGCTGCCGATCCCGATCGTGTCCCACGCGCCGGGCGAGACGGAGACCGAGCCGCCGACCCTGTCGCCCGAAGAACGCGCCAATGTCGCGCCGTCCGTGAGCGCCACGAGGCCGCCCGGCTAGCATTGTTCTCATTGTCCGCATTGAAAGCGAGCCTTTCGAGCAGGACAATGGAGGGGCAATGAACGGACAGGCGACGGGGACGGACACGGTCAAGCGCGGGCTCGCGCAGATGCTCAAGGGCGGCGTCATCATGGACGTCGTCACGCCCGAGCAGGCGAAGATCGCCGAAGAGGCCGGCGCGGTGGCGGTGATGGCGCTCGAGCGCATTCCGGCCGACATTCGGGCCGACGGCGGCGTCGCGCGCATGAGCCATCCGGCGCTGATCAAGCGCATCATGGAAGCCGTCACGATTCCGGTGATGGCGAAGGTGCGCATCGGCCACATCGGCGAGGCGCGCCAGCTGCAGAGCCTCGGCGTCGACTACATCGACGAGAGCGAAGTGCTCACGCCGGCCGACGACATGTACCACCTCGACAAGGCGCCGTACACCGTGCCGTTCGTGTGCGGCGCGCGCGATCTGGGCGAAGCGCTCCGCCGCATCGCGGAAGGCGCGGCGATGATCCGCAGCAAGGGTGAAGCGGGCTCGGGCAACATCGTGGAAGCCGTGCGGCACATGCGCGCGATCCGCGACGGCATCGCGCAGCTCGCCGCCATGCCGCGCGAGGAGCTCGTCGGGCGCGCCCGCGATCTCGGCGCGCCGCTGGAGCTCGTGCGCCAGATCGCGACGGACAAGAAGCTGCCGGTCGTGCTGTTCTGCGCGGGCGGCGTGTCGACGCCGGCCGACGCCGCGCTGATGATGGAGCTGGGCGCGGAAGGCATCTTCGTCGGCAGCGGCATCTTCAAGTCGACGAACCCGGCGGCGTTCGCGCGAGCGATCGTCGACGCGACGACGCACTGGCAGGACGCGGACGTCGTGCTCAAAGCGCACTCGTCGATCCCCGAAGAAGCAAAGGCGATGGACGGCCTGGACATCCGCCAGCTCGCGGATCACCAGCTCCTCGCGTCGCGCGGAAACTAACGCGGGCGGTCGTGTTGCGATGAGCACGGTCGGTGTGTTGGCGCTGCAGGGCGACGTGGTGGAGCACGTGCACGCGCTCGAGCGCTCCGGTGCGGACGTGGTCGAAGTGCGGACGCCGGCCGATCTCGCGGAGGTCGACGCGCTCGTCGTTCCCGGCGGCGAATCAACGACGGTGATTCGGCTGATCGACCGCTTCGGCCTCACGCAGCCCATCAAGGACCGCGCACGCGGCGGCATGCCGTTCTGGGGCACGTGCATGGGGCTCATCGTCGCAGCGCACGACGTCGCGGAATTGCAGCAGCCGACGCTCGATCTTCTCGACGTGACCGTGCGCCGCAACGCGTTCGGGCGCCAAGTCGATTCTGCCGAAGTGCCGCTGCACGTTCCCGTGCTCGGCGACGCGCCGTTTCCGGCGGTGTTCATCCGGGCGCCGTGGATCGAGCGCACCGGTCCCGGCGTCGAGACGCTCGCCGAGCGCGACGGTCATGGCGTCATGGTGCGCCAGGGCAACGTGCTCGGCACGTCGTTTCATCCCGAGCTCACCGGCGACGACCGCGTACACGCGTACTTTCTCGAGATGGTGCGCGCGCGGCGCACGACGCGCGCCGCCTAGTCGTTGACTCCGCCGAGTCCGTCTTTTTCGATGGTGGTCACGCCGTGCAGCATGTCGTTCCACGCTTTCGCGATCGTCGGGTAGAGCGGGCGCAGCGCGTGCGGCGCGCCCGGCACTTCGTAATAGCGCGCGTAGACGTGCTCGCTGCGCAGCACGCGCACGTTCGAGCGCACGGAGGCCGGGCCGATCACCGTGTCCTCGGAACCGATCACGAGATACGCGCCCAGGCCGTAGAGGCGTAAGCCGACCGCGCGCACGTCCTCGCGCAGCATGAACCCCGCGATCCCCAAGAACCCCGCGTATGCCTGGCCTTGCACCGCGACGGCGTGGTACGCGGAGAAGACGCCGTTCGAGAAGCCGCCGGCGTAGCGGCGGCGCGGATCGGTGGGCACGGCGGCCGCGAGGGCGCGCTGCGCAGCATCCGTCGAGCGGAGCATCGCGTCGGCGTTGCGGTCTTCGCCGCCGGGCGCGAGGATCACGACGCCGGTCGCGTCCGCGAGGTCGCGGAAGAACGAGCGCGCGACGAGGTCGGTCTCCGGCTGCGTCGCGCCGTGCAGCAGCACGACGAGCGGGGCCGGCTTGCGCGCGTCGTACTCGCGGGGGACCCAGTACGCGAACGGCTCGTCGTGGCCGCCGGCGCGCGCGATGCCCACGTGCGCGCCCGGCGCCGCGTCCAGCGGCGGCGGCGTGCCCGAGAGCAGGGCGGGCACGGTCCGCTCGTCGAGCTCGGCGCGCCGCTCGAGGTCGCCGAGCACGTCCGGGTTGGGGTCCGCCACCAGCGCCTTGACGAGCTCTTCCGCGACCGCGACGCGCTCCAGCAGCCGCTCGCGCACCCCGGCGTCGAGGATGCGCGGCCGGTTCACGTCGCCCCACAGCACGTCGTACCGGCGCCGCAGCGCGTCGACGCGGGCCGCCGGGGCCGCGCTGACCGGCGCCGCCGTGGCCGGGGACGCCGGCGACGCGAGCACTGCGGCGAGGACGAGCGCGGGCAGCATGATCTCCTGAACCGCGCCGCCGGACGCGAATCCTGCGGCGCGGCAGGCCGATGTCACAAAGGGTCGCGGACCCCGGGCGCGACGAGGTGAACCGCGGGCGAGGAAGCGAATCCTGCCGCATGCCGACGACGTTCGTCGCTGGAGGTCCACGGCTCAGGCCGCAATCCTGGAACGGCTCTCGCAGTCCAATCCGGCGCGTCGTCATGTCATCCCACCGAAGCGAGGCCACCCATGCGCCTCGCTTCTTGCTTTGCGACCTCGCCCCGCGCACGACACGGGAGATATCGTGAACGACGTCCTCGTCCTCAACTTCACCTATGAAGCGCTGAACATCACGTCGTTCCAGCGCGCGGTCAAGCTGCTGTTCTCCGGCAAGGCGGAGATGGTGCACCGGCGCGACGACGTCATCAAGTCGACGAGCTACGAGATGCGCCTGCCGTCGATCATCCGGATGCTGTACTACATCAAGCGCCCGATGCAAAAGGTGGCGCTGACGAAGAAGAACGTGCTGTTGCGCGACGATTACACGTGCCAGTACTGCAACCTCAAGGGCGAGCGGATGATGACCGTCGACCACGTGCTGCCCAAGAGCAAAGGCGGCCCGTCGACCTGGGAAAACCTCGTGTGCGCGTGCATGCGCTGCAACAACCGCAAGAACAACCGCACGCCCGAGCACGCCAACATGAAGCTCAAGCGCAAGCCCAAAGCGCCCAAGTACATTCCGTGGATCCGCGTCAAGCGCAACACGCTGCCGGGGGAGTGGCACCAGTTCCTGTTCCTGTACAACGTGTCGATCGAGGACAAGATCGAAGTCTGACGCGGGAAAATGGTCGCGCGCGTGCTATACTCGCTCGCGTTGTGAACTCACGGGGGCCCTCCACGACACCGCTCGACCAGACGCGCGCACCGTACTTCCAGGTGCTGCTCGACTATGTCGATGCCGGCGTCATCCCGTTCCACACGCCGGGCCACAAGCAAGGGATCGGGATGGAGCGCGCGTTCCGCGACTTCGTCGGCGACAACGTGCTCGCGATCGACCTCACGCAGATTCGCGGCTTGGACGACCTGCTGCAGCCCGAAGAAGCGCTCGTCGAGGCGCAGGAGCTTGCGGCCGCGTGCTTCGGCGCGGAGCAGTCGTTCTTCCTGATCAACGGGTCCACCAGCGGCAACCAGTGCATGATGATGGCCGCGCTCAATCCCGGCGACAAGCTGGCGATCCCGCGCAACTCGCACAAGAGCGCGATGGGCGGGCTCATCATGTCGGGTGCGACGCCCGTGTGGATGCAGCCCGAGGTCGACGAGTCGCTGCACATGGACCACACGGTGACGCCGGAGACCGTGCGCGCGACGCTCGAGCGCGAGCCGGACATAAAGGCCGTGTTCATCGTGTCGCCGACCTATTACGGCGTCGCCGCGGATTTGGAAGCGATCGCCGCGATCGCGCACGAGCACGACGTTCCGCTGCTCGTGGACGAGGCGTGGGGTCCGCACTTTCACTTCCATCCCGCGCTGCCGGTGTCGGCGATGCAAGCCGGGGCGGACATCGCCATCAACTCGACGCACAAGATGCTCGGCTCGATGTCCCAGACTGCGATGCTGCACGTGCAGGGAAACCGCATCCGCATCGACCGGCTCAAAGCGGTCTACAAGTTGTTCCTGTCGACCTCGCCGAACCTCGTGCTGGTCGCGTCGCTCGACGTCGCGCGGCGGCAGATGGCGCTCGACGGTCCGGCGCTGCTCTCGCGCACCATCGAGATCTCGAACGACGCGCGCCGCCAGCTCAACGAGATCCCGCGCGTCTACTGCTTCGGTGAAGAGCAGGAAGGCCGTCCGGGCGTCTACGATCTCGATCCGACGAAGATCACGATCACCGTCAAAGACCTCGGCTACACGGGCTATGAAGCCGAAGAGATCCTGCGCCGCCGCTACAACGTGCAAGTAGAGCTCGCCGACCTCTTCAACGTGGTCGCGCTCTACACGATCGGCACGACGCAGGAAGCGTCCGATATGCTCGTGCACGGCGTGCGCGAGCTCGCGCGGGAAGACCGGCCCGTCGACATCTTCTCGCCGTCGGGCGTGCTCGAGCGGCGCATGAGCACCGGCACGTACAAGCTGCCGTCGATTCCGCCGATTCGCCTCGTGCCGCGCGACGCGTTCTTGGCGTCGACCGAGTTCATTCCGTTCAAGACGTCCGCCGGCCGGATTTGCGCCGAAGTGATCACGCCGTATCCGCCGGGCATTCCCGTGCTCTCGCCCGGCGAAGAGATCACGCCGGAGGTGATCGACTACCTGACACTGGAGAAGAAAGCGGGCGTGAAGATGCAAGGCCCCTATGACGACGACCTCAAGTTCATCCGGGTGGTGCGATGATCGCGCTGCCGCGATGACGTTCCGCTGACGCCGTCTCGCCCGATCGGGTGATGCGGGCGGTGGCCGCCAGGCGTACGATGCGTCCATGGCTACCGAAACCAGCGCGCTCGTAGCGCTTTCCAACGACGTCGCAGGGACGGTCGAGCGCGTCGCGCCCGGAATCGTCGCGGTTGAAGCGCGCTCGCGCATCGGGTCGAGCGGGTTCTACATCCGCCCCGATTTGATTCTGACGGCCGATCACGCGCTCGAGAGCGACGAGGTCGAGATCGTGCGTGCGGATGGCAAGACCGAGAGCGCGACGATCGCGGGGCGCGATCCGTCGACCGATCTTGCGCTGCTGCGCGTCGAGAACGCCGGCGCGCCGCTTGAGTTCGCGAGCGCTGATGCGCTGCGCGTCGGTGCGATCGTGCTGGCCGTTGCGCGCGATGACGACGGCGATCTTGCCGCGTCGATGGGCGTCATCAGTGCCGTCGGCGGTCCGTGGCGCACGTGGCACGGTGGACAGATCGACCGCTTCGTGCGGCCCGATCTCTCGCTGTACCCGCGCTTTTCCGGCAGCCCGCTCGTGGACGTCACCGGTCGCGTGATCGGTCTGAACACCGGCGGCCTTTCGCGGCGCCAGTCGCTCACGGTTCCCGCGG
>JAXDMB010000388.1:0-12887 GCA_034666325.1 Vulcanimicrobiota bacterium | reverse complement strand
ACCCTCACGCTCACCGCCGCCTTCGAAGGGATCGAAGGCTCCTACTCGCACGCGGTGCTCGACGAGTACGCGGCGCGGCGCGGCGTCGCGTTCGTTCCGGTCGGGTGCGCCTCGTACCGGGCCGTCGCGCACGCGGTCCTCTCCGGGAAGGCGGACCTCGGCCTGCTGCCGATCGACAACGCGATCGCCGGCACCATCCGCGAAGGCTACGACGTCCTCACCGAGTACGAACTCGATCTGCTCGCAGAGATCACGTGGCGCATGGAGCACAAGCTGCTCGGCGTCCCGGGCGCCACCTTGGAGGGCCTGCGCGAGATCGACTCGCATCCGGTGGTCCTCGCCGAGTGCGGGCGCTTCCTCGGAACGCTCCCCGACGTGCGGAGCGTGCCGGTTCCCGACACCGGAATCGCCGCGCGCGACGTGGCCGCGGCTTCAGACGTCACGCGCGGCGCGATCGCGTCGGCCGACGCAGCGAAGCGCTACGGTCTGATCGAGCTCGCACACACGATCGCCGACCATCCCGACAACTTCACGCGCTTCATCCTGTTCCGCGCGCCGAACGCGCAAGGACTCGCCGCGGAGTTCGAACCGGCCGAGAATTTCGCGGTGCGCAAGACGTCGCTCGTGTTCGCCGTCGCCGACTCGCCCGGCGCGCTCGGGCGCTGTCTTTCGATCATCGGCGAGCACGGGCTCAACATCTCGAAGCTCGACTCGAAGACGCGGCTGGGCGCCGCCGGTCAGTCGTCGTTCTATGTCGATGTGGACGGCGACGTGCGCGACGAGCGCTTCGCCGACGCGCTGCGCGCGCTGCGCGGCGTCACCGTGGCGCTCAACGTGCTCGGAACGTACGATGCGTCGAGCGCGCCGCCGCGCGTGCGCCGCGCACCGGCCGTCGTCGTGGACGTCGCGCCGCCGATTCTGCCGAAAGCGCCGGCGAAAACCGCGTTCCCCAAAGCCACGCGGCAAGGCGCCGACGCGCGCTCGCGGGTGATGGTCGGCGACATTGCAGTCGGCGACGGGCATTTCGTGGTCGTCGCCGGACCGTGCAGCGTCGAGTCGCGCGAGCAGATTCTCGCGACCGCGGAATCGGTGGCGGGAAGCGGCGCCGTGATGCTGCGCGGCGGCGCGTTCAAACCGCGCACGTCGCCGTACGCGTTCCAAGGCATGGGCTGGGAAGGCGTGTCGCTGCTCGCGGAAGCCGGGCGTGCGACGGGCCTGCCGGTGGTGAGCGAAGTGATGAGCGTCGAGCAAGTGGAGCGCATGTCGGCATCGGTGGACCTGCTGCAGATCGGCGCGCGCAACATGCAGAACTTCGATCTGCTCAAAGCGGTCGGCAAGACGGATCGACCGATTCTGCTCAAGCGCGGCATGGCCGCGTCGATCGACGACTTGCTGTCGGCGGCGGAGTACATCCTCGCCGAAGGCAATCCCAACGTGATCCTGTGCGAGCGCGGCATCCGCACGTTCGAAACCGCCACGCGCAACACGCTCGACCTCTCCGCGGTGCCGGTGCTGCGCGAGCGCACGCACCTGCCGGTGATGGTCGACCCGTCGCACGGCGTCGGGGTGCGCCGCTGGATCGGGCCGCTGTGCCGTGCCGCGAAAGCGGTCGGTGCGCACGGCCTGCTGATCGAAGTCCATCCGAACCCGATCGAAGCCCGGTGCGACGCCGACCAGGCGCTCACGTTCGCCGATTTCGCGCGAATCATGGACGAGTTGGCGCGCATCCCGTCCATGTAGCCAGGAAAGCGCGCGCCCGGGCGGCTCCCCGGCGCACGCTCGCTGTTGGGGAGCCGCAATCCCAGGCTTCTCACAGCATTCTCAGCGGGTTGAGTGCGTTGTCCGTCCACGCGGTGCTCTCGCACCGATTCCATGGAGGAGCATTCGTGAGGCCTCATTCGATCATCCGAGTCCTAGCTGCAGCGGTCCTGATCGGCGTTCCGTCGATCGCGATGGCGGCGCCCGATCAGAACACCAATAACGGCCAGAACAACGGCTGCAACGGCCGCTGGGTCAACGGTCAGTGCGTGAGCAACGGCCAGTGGAACAACGGCCGCGGCAACAACAACAACGGCGACTGGCAGAACCGCAACCGCGACCGTGCCGAACGCGACCGTGCCGAGCGCGAACGTGCGCAGCGCGAGCGCGACCGCTGGCAGCGCGAGCACGCCAACGGCAACTACAACAACGGCGGCTACAACAACGGCTATAACAATGGCGGGTACAACAACGGCGGGTACAACAACGGCGGCTACAACAACGGCGGCTATAACAACGGCTACGGCAACCGGGGCGGCCAGCTGACCGGCACCGTGTCGTCGTTCTCGCCGTACAACCTGTACCTGAACAACAACGTGCACGTCACGCTGCACGACGGTACCGTGATCAATCCCACGGGCACGAACCTCACGCCCGGACAGCGCGTGCGGATCATCGGCACCCGCAACGGCGACGGAACGTTCTCGGCCAATGAGATCGACGTCGTGGGCACCGGCGGCTACAACCGCTACCTGCGCTAGACCCCATCAGGCAAACCGGGTGACCACGGGCCGGTGATCGAAGATCACCGGCCCTTCGCATTCTGGAGACACCGTCGATGAGCGCGACCGCCACCGCCCCCGCCTCGATCCCCGAGCTGGCCCCGGTCCGCGAGCGCGTTTCCGCCGAGGAGTGGCAGGCACGGGTCGACCTGGCCGCGGCGTACCGCTTGGTGGCGCACTACGGCTGGGACGACCTCATCTTCACCCACATCTCGGCGCGCGTTCCGGGGCCGGAACACCACTTCCTGATCAACGCCTACGGGCTGCTGTTCAGCGAGATGACGGCGTCGAATCTGCTGAAGGTCGATCTCGACGGCAACTTGGTGGAACCCACCACGTCCTTCTTCAACCCCGCCGGGTTCACGATTCACAGCGCGGTCCACGCCGCGCGCGAGGACGCGAAGTGCGTGCTGCACCTGCACACCGTCGCGGGCGTCGCGGTGTCGTGTCAGGAGCAAGGTCTGCTTCCGATCAACCAGACGGCGATGCTCCTGAACGGCCAGATCGCATATCACGAATACGAAGGCGTCGCGCTGCTGCTCGACGAGCGGCCGCGGCTGGTCGCCGATCTCGGCACGAAGAACGCGATGATCCTGCGCAACCACGGTACGCTGACCGTCGGCGAGAGCGTTGCAGAAGCGTTCCTCGAGATGTACTTCCTCGAGCGCGCGTGCGCCACGCAGATCGCCGTGCTCGCCGGCGGAGCGCAGCTTCACTATCCGGCGCCCGAAGTGCAGGAGGTCGTGAAGAATCAGGCCGGCGGCATCGCGCCGGTCGCGAGACTCGCGTGGGCCGCGCAGTTGCGCATGCTCGACGCGAAGGACCCGAGCTACAAGGCCTGATTTCGCGATGACGGTCAAAGCGCAGTTCCCGGACGAATCGGTCGAGGGACGGTTCGTCCGCCAAGGCGACGCGTTCCGCGACTGGGTACGCGCCGACGGCAGCACCGAGTACGCGCCCGAGTTCGGTCGCTATCATTTGTACGTCTCGCTCGCGTGCCCGTGGGCGCACCGCACGGTCATCGTGCGCGCGCTCAAAGGGCTCGAGGACGCGATCGGCATGAGCGTCGTCGATCCGGTGCGCGACGATCTCGGGTGGGCGTTTCGCCAAGTCGACGACGCGACGACCGGCGATCCCGTGAACGGTTTCGCGTATCTCGCCGAAGCGTATCAGTTGATGGACCGGCATTACCGCGGCCGCGTGACGGTGCCCGTGCTGTGGGATACGCGCACGAAACGCATCGTGAGCAACTCGGACGACGACATCATGCGCATGTTCGAGACGGAGTTCGACGCGCTCGCGCGGCACGACGTCGATCTGTATCCGCACGAGCACCGCGCGGCGATCGACGAGCTCAACGAGGTGATCTACGAGACGGTGAACGACGGCGTGTACCGCGCCGGGTTCGCGGCGACGCAGGACGCGTACGAACCGCCGGCCTACGGGCTTTTCGAGGAGCTCGACGCGCTCGATGCGCGCCTCGCGAACCGGCGGTATCTGTTCGGGGTGGCGCCGCTGGAAACGGACTGGCGCTTGTTCGTAACGCTGATCAGGTTCGACGCGGTGTACCACGGGCATTTCAAGTGCAATCTGCGCCGCATCGCGGACTACCCGAACCTATCGGGATACGTGCGCGACCTCTACCAGATCCGCGGCATCGCGGCCACCGTGAATTTCGATCACATCAAACGTCACTACTACATGACGCACGAGGAGATCAACCCGACCGGCATCGTTCCGATCGGGCCGCTCCAGAAGTTCGACGCGCCGCACGGCCGGGAGCACGTTTCGGCGTAGTTATCACAGCCTTCTCGCAGGGTACACGACGCTGCGCTAGGACACGATCCCGCGCACGCGGGTGGAGGCTGGATTGGACCACGAGGTGGACAACGCACCGGCGACGGCACTGGAGGCAGTGCTCGCGGCCGCGAGCGCCCTTTTGGATCCGGAAAAGCTCGCGCGGCTCGTGGTGGACCACATCAAGCAGCTTCTGGACGTCGACGGCGCTGCGCTCTATTGGTGGGACTCGCACGAGGAAGTGCTGACGGCGCTCGCCGACAACGACGACCGCATGAGCGTCCCGATCCCGGTGATCAACCCGGGCCAGGGGATCACCGGCGGCGCGTTCGAGCGCAACGAAAACGTCACGACGGACGATGAAGGCGGCCATGACGAGGGCCCGTCGTGGATGCGCGAGATGCACATCAAGGCGGGCGCGGCGGTGCCGATCCGCGTGGAAGGCCGCCCGCGCGGCGTGCTGGTCGCGCGCTGCTATACGGACCGCACGTTCAGCGCGCGCGATCTCGACGTGATGCGCGTCGCCGGCGAGCAGATCGCGCCGACGTTAGCGAACATGGGCCTGCTCGCGCGCGCCCAGCGCGAACGAAACGTCGCGCACGCGCTGGCGGAGCTGATGCGCGCGGCAACGGCGGCGGAAAACGTCGACGACCTGATGCGCCTGATCGTGCGCTACGCGACGCGCCTGCTCGGCGCGGACTACGGCCGCATCGAAACACACCACGCGGACGAACACGGGCAGCACGAGGCCACGGTGCCCGGCGATGCGGACCGGGCGAAGATCGCCGTGGCCGGCGACGCAGGTCCGGGCGACACGTCGCTGACACAAGCGCCGAACGGCGGCGAGACGCTCTGCGTTCCGATCGAGACGCCGAAGCGCGCGTTCGGGCGGCTCGTTCTCCGATTCCGCACCGACGTCACGATCACACCGCCGCAGAAGATCATCGCGACGACGCTCGCCGGTTTCGCAGCCAGCGCGCTCGACCGCGCGCACATCGACCAATCCGTGCTGCGCCACGAAGCGCTGATGAGCACGGTGCTGAAGACCGCGCCGGTCGCGTTTCTCGCGGTCGACCGGCATTGCCGCGTGACGTTCCGGGAAGGCATCGACCTCGTGCGCCTCGGCCTCGACGGCACCGGCGTCGGCGACACGCTCCCGGAGGAGACGGGCGCGATCGGAGCGCTGCGCGAAACGGTGCTGCGCGCGCTGGCCGGCGAGGAGGTCGTGGAGGCGATCTCGAGTGACCGCGTCGCGCTGGAAATGCGGTTCGCGCCGATTCGCGACTCGCACGGCGAGATCACGGGCGCGACGGGCGTCGCGATCGATCTGTCGGAGAGGCGCGGCTTGGAAGCGAAGCTCGCGTTCCGCGCGACGCACGACGCGCTCACCGAGCTGCCGAACCGCGAGCTGTTCCTGGACCGTCTGGAACAGGCGGTCCGGGCGTCGGAACGCACGCGCGATCCGCTGGCCGTGGTGATCTTGGACGTGGAAGAGTTCGCCGACGTCAATGCCACCCTCGGACCGCGCGGCGCCGACTTCGCACTGCGCGAGCTCGCCGCACGGCTGGTGGCGCGCACGGAGATCGCCGGCGCGACGCTGGCGCGTGTGGACGGTGACCGGTTCGGGTGGATTCTCCCGGGCGTCGCGCAAAACGACGCGCTGTCGTTCATCCGGCGCGTCGCGACGGTCGCCGACGATCCGTTCCGCGTCGACGGCCATGTGGTCGGTTTGCGCGTGACGATCGGCATCGCGCTGCACACGGGCGCATTCGTGGAAGCCGCGGAGCTGACGCGCCACGCGATCATCGCGATGCAGCGCGCGCGCGACGAGCACAGCACGTTCGCGCTGTTCGATTCGGACATGGACCGCGACCCCGACGCGCTCGCCGTCGTGACGGAGCTGCGCGACGCGGTGCAGCGCGACGCGCTCACGCTGCGCTATCAGCCGATGGTGTCGATCGGCAACCGGCGAACGTACGCCGCGGAAGCGCTCGTGCGCTGGGTGCATCCGGGCCGCGGCATCCTCGGTCCCGACTCGTTCGTCCCAATGGCGGAACGCATCGGCCTCATCGGCCGCGTGACAGCGTGGGTGATGGACAACGCGCTGCGCGATCTCGCGCGCTGGCGCGCGGAAGGCCTGCGCAGCACGATCACCGTGAACCTGTCGGCGTGGGACGTGGCGGATCCCGCGCTGCCCGAGCGGTTCATCACGCTCGCGCGCATCCACCGGGTCGATCCGGCGGACGTGCAGTTCGAGATCACCGAGAGCGCGATCATGTCCGACCGCCCGCTCACGCTCGACGTGCTGCGCCGCCTGACGGAAACGGGCGCGACGATCGCACTCGACGATTTCGGTACCGGCTACTCGTCGTTCGCATACTTGCAGCGGCTGCCGATCACGTGCATCAAGATCGACCGCTCGTTCGTGCGCGACCTGCAAACGCGAATGGACAGCCGCGTGATCGCGGGCGCGCTGATCCACCTCGGCCACGACTTGGGGCTGCACGTCGTAGCGGAAGGCGTGGAAACGGACGAACAGCTGGCGCTCTTGGAAATGCTAGGCTGCCCGTCGGCACAGGGCCATCTCTTCGCACAAGCGATGACGGTAAACGCCTTGATCGAACGGCTGCGCGCGGAGTCGACGATCCCGGGCGCAACGGAAATAGCATGACCCCGTTCACGGTCGGCCCGGTCGGCCACTTCGGCCTCGCGGTGCGCGACCCGCGTGCAAGCGCCGCATGGTTCACACGCTGCCTGCTGCTGCCGCCGTACATGGAAGTGGACGAAGACACGCTGTCGGTAGGAAACGACGCGGTAACGATCTGGTTCTACCGCGGAACGCCGTCCCGGGAAACGATCGACCACATGTCGTTCCAACTCCACGACCGCGCGGAACTGGAGCGCGCGCTAGCCCACCTAAAACGCGAAGGCGCAAACCTGGAAGATCCGGGCAACGAAATCGGCCCGCAAGCGGAAGGCGCCCCCGACATCGGCATCTGGTTCCACGACCCGGACGGCTACCGCTGGGAACTATCAGCACCGGGGCACTGACGCCGGCGGATCCGCCAAACGTGGAGTCAGAATCCGGGTGAAGAAATCGGCTTCGTCACGAGCAGTTTTCTGCAGCGTGAGTGATGCTCGATCCATCGCGGGAGCGCTGGCTCCAGCCAGCTCGAGACGCGTAGGATTCGCTCGTATTCCGCTTCAGGTCGTTTGTTGTGTAGTGGTTCGTGATGTGCGACGCGGTTTCGGAAGCCTTTGAGACGCATTATCTCGCCCCGTATCTCTCCTTGATGGTTGCGTGAGCCGCCCGGGTAGTGGAGAAACGCTTCGCTGAGGCCCGCGTTCCAGAACTTTCGCGTGAAATTGCCGTCCGGTCCCGCCTTGAGAAGTTGCGTCCAAAAACCGAAGTGAAGGCCCGCCACCATGTGAGGCGGGTCCACCGGCTTCTTTTCTCGCGTCAGTCGTCCCGCGACCTCAATGAGCGAGCCAATGAGATGCGGAGACGCGGTCTTGAACTTGTAGTCGGAATACCAAACCGGCGTTCCGAAGATCGCAGACATCTCGCGATGAATCGAATTTCTGAACGCTACTTCGACGGCCTGGATCGGCCCGAACAATGCTCCGGCAAAGCCGGCGTTCCAGACATATAGATCGAGGGCAGTTCGTTCATCACTGCTGGACGTAGCTAACGTGCCGTACGAAAGAAGCCGGTCGGCCGATAGGGTGGCTGAAATGGCAGCCACCGAAGCGGCGTCGTATGTGAACACCTTGACGAAGAACTCTGCTCTGGAATATAGTACGTACTGGAAGCCCTGGTAGCCCCCCCTGCGCGTCACAACGCGTATGCGGCTCCAGGGCGTCTTGATTTATGAGGAAACCGCTTGCGCGCGTCTTTATAGCACAACGGCACGCGCAAACGCGATACCTAACTAGCCGCGCCGGCCACCGCTGCAAGCGGGGATGGCCCTTTGCGTCGCTCAGGCGCAGTTCTGAGATGCCGGCGCCGTTTCCGATCTGCCAGCGCTGCCGGCCGAATTGTCCGTCGCTTCGATAGTGCGCCGGAGCGCGACGCGCTCTTCATCGTTTCGTGCCGCGGCGTACTCGCGCTGAATTGCGTCGCGCCCGTCTCCGTGACGTCTAATATCGCGAGCCGCTCAGAATTCTTCCGCTCTGATCGATCTGATACACCGAGCCGCGCACTTTCACTTGCGCTCGGCCGTTTTGGAACGGCCACGCTTCGTCGAAGCGCGGGGCGATCACGTACTGGCCCGTTCGGTCGATGTATCCGTATGCGCCGTCCGAGTACGCCACCGCGAGTCCCTCGGAGAACGGTGCGATCGAACCGAATCGCAGCGACGTGATCGGCCGGCCGTATTGGTCGATCAGCCCGGATCTATTGTGCAGGCGAACGACGGCAACGCCGCCGCTGAACGGATACGCCTCGTCGTAGAACGGACGCACGACCCAGTAGCTCGTGTCCTCGCACGCCACGTAACCGTATTTGCCGTAGTTCTGGCTCAGGAGCGGAACGAGTCTTCCGTACTGCCGGCAACGCGCGGCCGATCTGTCGTCGACGTTGGGGCGCCGCTGCGGCAACGGGCACGGAGTCTGGTTCGCCCGCCAGATGACGCAGTCGCTGGACTGGGCTTGCACCGCACCGGGCGTAATCCAAACGAGCGCGCCCAAAAGGGCGGAAACGGCGCACGAAATACCCGAGCGATACATCACGCCTCCAAGCGGCGCAGACCCCCGCCGCTGGCGACACTATATCACATCGAGCCGGCTAGCGGCGGCGCATCATTCGCAAGAACGGCTCGTCCACCGGCAGCGCGCGATCGATCAGCCCTCGACCCGAGCGGGTTCGCCGTACGCGCCTACCGACTGCCATGGTTCGGCGATCGGAATCACGCGCTGGTCGCCGCGCAGGCGGTCGTACGGGATCGCCGTCTCCTGGCCCATCGGCGGCTCGCCCGCTTCGAAACGGCGGAGCGCTTCGAGCATGCGGCGGCGCATGCGGATGATCGCGACGTCCGACGTCCCGAGGTGCTCTTGGGTGCGGTCGACCACCGGGCCCATCGACTCCTGACACGCCATGTCCTGGTTCGTGAAGCCTTTGATTCCGGTGTAGCTGCCGTTCTTCATCAGCTCGCGGTCCTGCATGAACCAGTTGCCCGCGTTCGCTTTGCGGAACCAGCTCGCATCGAGGTCCACGCCCGGAACGACGTGGTGCTTCGCGCGCTGCGCCGCTTCGTCGACCGGCCCGCCGTCCTGGCTGAAGAACACGCCGTAGAACATCGTGTTCACGTCGTCCACCGGTACGAAGATCTGCGCGTGCGCCGGCTCCGCCATGATGAGCGGGCGCGGAATGAGCGCGGTGAACGGCGCGATGAACTGCGTGACGCGCACGTACTTCTCGGTGTCCGGGTTGGCGTTCGGTTTGCGGATCGCGGCGTACCGAAATCCGTACGGCTCGTCTTGCGCTTCGATCCGCGGAGAGAGATCGCTCGACACCTCGCTGCGCTTCTTCCAGTCCCAGATCGTGTCGCGGTGCAGAAACCAGCTGTGCGACGAGTCGATCGCGCCTTCGACGCCCTGCAGGTAGTTCACGCGCTCGCCGACTTTTATGATCGCGACCTGCTCCTTCGGCATCCGCGTCCAGTCAAAGTCGGGAAACGGCGCCTCCGTGTCCGGCGGGCCGAGATACGTCCACACCAAGCCGCCCGCTTCACGCAAGGGATAGCTGCGCGTGCGCATGCGGTCGCGGAAGTTGAAGCCCTCCGGCTCGGTCGGCATCTCCATGCAGCGACCCTCCACGTCGAACTTCCAGCCGTGGTAGACGCAGCGAATGCCGCCTTCCTCGTTGCGCCCGAGCGCGAGCGACGCGAGCCGGTGCGGGCAGTGCTCGTCGAGGATCCCGAGCCGTCCCCCGGTGTCGCGAAACACGACGAGCGGCTGGCCGTAGATGCGCACGCGCAGCGGCGTGCCGTCGGGCTGCGCGACCTCTTCGCTCAGGCAAGCGGGCACCCAGTAACGGCGCATCATGTGGCCCATCGGTGCGTTCACCACCTGCGTGAGCCGCTCGTTCTCTTGGCGCGACAACATGGTTCTATCTCCTCACTTGACGTCAGAACACGCGCGGCGAGCGCGGCGGCTCGTCCGTCGGAACTACTTCGAGACCGAGCACGAGCATCGGCATCCCTTTGTCACGGTCGGCAAACTTGCACGCGGCGACCAGCGCGTACGGTTCCGGCGGCAGCACGACGTAGCGCGGGCGCTCGCCGCGGTCGCGGGCCGCGACGATGAGCGGACGCAGGTCGTCGAGCACGGCCGTGAGCGACGGCGTTGCGGAATCAGCCACGGGCCACCGCCGTCTCGAGGACGACCTCGCGCCGCTCACGCGAAGACTCGAGCAGCGCCAGCGTCGCGGCGACGGTCTCGGTACCCCACGCGCCGTCGTGCAGCGGCGGGACGCCGTGCGCCACCGCGTCGTACAGCTCGTCCAGCACGCGCTCTTTGTTGGGGTACGCGCGGCCGTGCTCCAGCGGCAGCTCGCGCACGCCGTCGTCGCCGTACACCAGCACGCCGTCGGCGGACGGGCGCATGTCGCCGCCCTCGCACGAAACCAGCAAGAACCCGAAGTGCGGCTGGTGCTCCGCGCCGCCGGCGAGCCGCGTGACGCCGCGGCCCGCGAAACCGGACGCCGCTTTGAGCCGGCTCTCCGCCTCCGCATCGTGCACGGCGCGCAGCGCGCGCCGGGACGCGCCGTGGTTGCCGACGTGCTTCTCGTTTCCGAACTCACCGATCCACCAGTGCAGCTCGTCGCTGTCGAAGTGGTCGTAACCGCTGTACGTGAGCGACGCCGCGACGCCGTCCTCGAACTCCAGCAGCGCGGTCATCGCGCCTTCCGTGGGCCGTCGGGCATCCCACGTGCCCGCCACGGCGCGCACGCTGCGCAGCGGGCCGCGGTCGAGCGCGCGCGCCATCTCGATCTGGTGCGGAATCTGGTTGTACACGATCCCGCCGCCGCGCGCCGTGGACAGCTCTTCGGGACGCCGCGCGCGGTACAGAAAATCGCCGTAGTTCAAGCTCACGATCATGCGCAGGCGGCCGAGCGTCCCGCTCGCGACGATCTCGTGCATCCGCTCGACCGCCGGATCCATTCCGTGCGTCGGCCCGACGAGCAGCACCACGCGATGGCGCTCGGCCACGGAGGTCATCGCCCGGCAGTCCTCGAGCGTCAGCGCCATCGGCTTCTCCACGATCGCATGCTTGCCGTGCGTGGCGGCGACCGCCACGTCGCCCGCGTGCAGCTGATGCGGCGTCGCGACGTACACCGCGTCGACGTCGCCGCGTTCGCACAGCGATTCGATGTCCGCGAAAGCGGGCGCGCCGAAGTCCGCGGTGAAGCGTGCGCACGCGTCGGGGTTCGGATCCGCGCCGGCCGCGACGATGAAGCTCGGGTGCGCCGCGATGCTGGGCAACATTTGCGCGGCGGCGCGGCCCAGGCCGACGATTCCGAGCCGCAGCGGCGCCTCGATCGCACTTCTCATGATAGTTCGTCGCCCCGATGGTAAGCTTCACGAAGTATATCGGCAAGGACGCGTCCAATCAAGAGGGGCACCACCTAACCGTTTGGAGGACGTCGTGACGCCTGCTCGCCCTCGCCTACGCCGCTTCGCCGCTCTCGCCGCCGCCCTGATCGTGACCGGAGCGTTCCCGGCACGCGCCGCCGACGAACCGTACGAGATCAACGCCGTGCTCTCGCTCACCGGCAGTGCCGCATTCCTCGGCAACGAAGAGAAGCAGGCGCTCGAAGCGGTCGAAAAGATAACCAACGCGCACGGCGGCATCCGGGGTCGCAAGATCCGCTTCCTGGTTCAGGACGACCAGTCCAACCCGCAGACCGCCGTGCAGCTGACGCGCGGCGTGATGGACAAGCACGTGCCCGTCATTCTCGGCTCGTCGCTGGTCGCGCAGTGCAACGCGATGATGGCCGTGGTGAAGGACAACGGGCCGGTGCAGTACTGCTTCTCGCCCGGCATCCACCCCGACCGCAGCACGTACACCTTCTCGAGCAGCGTGTCCACCAAGGACCTCGCGCTGCTGATGGTTCGCTACTTCCACAAGAAGGGCTGGAACCGCATCGCCGTGATGACGTCGACCGACGCGACGGGACAGGACGCCGAGCGCAACTTCGACGCGGCCTTCGGGGCGCCCGAGAACAAGGGCGCGCAGCTCGTGGCGCGCGAGCACTTCAACCCGAGCGACGTCACGGTCGCCGCCCAGCTGCAGCGCGTGAAGGCGACGAACCCGCAGGTGCTCGTGGCGTGGACGACCGGCACGCCGTTCGGCACCGTGCTGCGCGACATCGCGGGCGCCGGGCTCGACATCCCGATCGGCGCCGGCAACGGCAACATCATCTACGCGCAGATGAAGCAGTACACGAAGTTCCTGCCCAAAGAGCTGTACTTCGGCGGCGTGCAGTACTTCCGCGATCCCAAGGACATCCGCGGTCCGCTGCGCACGCCGATCGAAGAGTTCGACAAG
>JAXDMB010000387.1:0-3330 GCA_034666325.1 Vulcanimicrobiota bacterium | reverse complement strand
TCTCGAGACTCCCAACGTGTACGATTTTCGTACCCGCACAGGCGAGTCTCGTACCGGGAGCGCCCGCTAGGCCGCTCACACGGCGAAGATCAGAAGCGGACGCTCGCGGACTGCGAGAAGTGGAAGAGCACGTCCAGCGTGCCCCCGGCCTTGCAGTTCTGCATCCCCGCTTGGTACGTCGATGCGCGCGCCGCGGCGAGCGCCGCCGAGTTCAAGACGGCTGACGGCGAGATGACGATCGTCGTCCCGGTGACGGCCCCGGACGCATCCAGCGTCACGCGCACGGTGACATCCCCGGTGATACCCTGTTGCTGCGCCAGCGCCGGAATATCGGGCTGAACTTGATTGACGATCTGCGGCGCCCGGTCGGGCACGCTGCACACCGGCGTGGTCGAACCAGCCCCGGTGCACCCGGCAAGCAACAAAAATAGAACGGCCGTCATCCCGCGCAGCATCGTCATGCATCTGCTTCGCGCAATCCGAGCGGCGGCCCCGCTACCGCGCGTCGGCGACGTCGACGATCTCGACGAGCTGGTCGTCGACGAACCCGTCCGGCACCGGATCGCCGAACTGCCGCATCACGCCGATGTGGCCCTCGATCGCCTCACGTGCGTTGCGCGCGGCCGTCTCGGGCGTCTCACCCCAGCTGAAGCATCCGGGAAGCTCGGGCACGCGAACCCACCACGACCCGTCTCCGGCCTGCTCCTTGACGATCACGTACTTCATCGCAGTCCCGCTTGTCTGAGGATGTTCAGCACGACGCCCGCCGGAATGTCCGTCGCGCGCCCATGATATGGTACCGTCACGATTCGCCGCTTCGCCGGGTGGCGGAAATGCCGGTGCGCGCCCGTCGACCGAACCCATGCCCACCCATTATTACGGAGCAGCATCTCGATTTGTCTATAATTCACCGCACCCGCGGATCACGCGGTGCGGTGGGCGCAACTAGGGGTGCTGCGCTAGATCGGCGTTACGGCGTGTCGTCGGCCGCGCCGGCCATCACGACGCCCGGCGTGCGGACCACGACGCGGTCGTGCTTCTTGTCGAAGCGGACCGTCGAGCCGAATGTGGACGCGATCGTGTCGCCGGCGACCATCGTGCGGCGGCGCGCGGTGAAGGGCGCGTGCGCCAGCGTGACGCGGCGGCCGTTCATCTTCGCTTCGGCGGTACCGGCGCGCATCACGAGCACGTCGGTGCCGCGGCGCACGACGACCTCGCCGGTGGAGGTGTCGAACGACGTCTGGGCGCCCGCCGCGTCGGCGATGGCGCGTAGCGGGAGGTAGGCGCCGCCGGGCGTGGTGACCGGGGCGACGTCCGACGCCAGGCGCTGTCCGTCGACGCTGATCGACGCCGGGGTGGAGAACGCAAGCGACAGCGACGCGACCAGGGCGGTCACGGCGGTCAGCACGATCAGTCGTCCGCTGGGGACGAGCGCCGCGAGGGCGCTAGACGGTGGTTGGCTCACGGTTGATCTCATGAAGATAGTCCGGGTACTGCTCCGCGATGACCTTTTCGATCTCGACGCGCAGGCGGCCCAGCAGGTCGGCTTCGGCAAACGTACCCACCAGCTCGCCCTTGCGATAGATGGCGCCCTTGCCTTTGCCCCCCGCTATACCTACATCGGCCATCTTAGACTCGCCTGGGCCGTTCACGACACAGCCCATCACCGCGACTTTTACCGGCGCGGTGTACTCTTTGGCTATCGCTTCTACCATGCGAGCGAGGTGAACCACCTCGATCTCGGCCCGGCCGCACGACGGGCAGGCGGTGATGTCGAAGCCTTTCTCGCGCAGGCCCAGCGCCTTGAGGATCCCCCACGCGACGGGGACTTCCTCGACGGGATCGGCCGCGAGCGAGACGCGCAGCGTGTCGCCGATGCCCTCGAACAGCAGCACGCCCAGGCCGATGGACGACTTGATCGTGCCGTCCATCGGAAGGCCGGCCTCGGTGACGCCGAGGTGGAGCGGGTACGGCGTGCCGCGCTCGTCGAGGCGCTTGGCCAGCAGCCGGTACGAGAAGATCGTGTTGAGCGCGTCGTGCGCCTTGACCGAGATGATGATGTCGGTGTGCCCGAGGTCTTCGAGCAGGTCGACGTGGCGCATCGCCGACGCCACCAGCGCCTCGGGCGTGTGGCCCAGCGACTCCTCGAGGTCGCGCGCCAGCGAGCCCATGTTGACGCCGATGCGGATCGGCGTGCCGCGCTCGATCGCGAGCTTCACCACCTCGCGGGTCTTCGCCGGGTCGGTGATGTTGCCGGGGTTCAGCCGCAGCTTCGCAACGCCGGCGTCGATCGCGGCGAGCGCCATGCGGTGGTCGAAGTGCACGTCCGCGACGATGGGAACCGGCGAGCGCGCGACGATCGCGGGCAGTCCCGCCGCGTCGCGCACGTCCTGGCACGTCACGCGCACCACCTCGCAGCCGGCCATCGCGAGGCCGTAGACCTGCTCGAGCGTCTTGTCCGCGTCCGCCGTGTCGGTGGTGGTCATCGACTGCACGACGACCGGGTGGTCACCGCCGATCCACACCTTCTTCGCGTCCTAGGACCAGCTCGACTTGTTCTCGAGCAGTACGGCCTTGGTGCGGCGGCGCAGGCGGATCATGTCAGAACGCGGACTTGCCGGAGATCGCGGAGGTGACGTCGTGGAACGAGACCGCGAGCATCAGCGCGATCAGCACCGCGAAGCCGCCGACGTGTACGAGCGCTTCTTTTTCCGGGTCGACCGGCTTGCCGCGCAGCATCTCGAACAGGATGAACACCGCGCGCCCGCCGTCGAGCGCCGGGATCGGCAGCAGGTTGAAGATCCCGAGCGAGATCGAGATCATCCCGGCCAGCGACAGGAAGACGTACGGGCCGAACTGCTGCGCTTGCGCCGACACGCGCGCGATGCCGATCGGGCCTTGGAACTGGCCGGCGACCGCCGCGGGGTGCGTGACCAGCGCGCCGAGCGACCCCAGCGACAAGGCGATGACGCCCGTGAACTGGCTCCAGCCGGCGCTCCACGCCTCGGGGATGCCGACGCGCTGCGTCTGCGGCAGCGGCGCGAAGCCAAGATGCCCTTCCACCTTGCCGTTCGGGCTCTTCGCGTCGACCGGGGTGAGCGCGAGCTCGTGCGCCTTGCCGTCGCGCTCGAACACGATGTGGAGCAGCTTACCGGTGGAGGCGTGGATCGTGTTGACGAGGGCGTTGCCGTCGCGGACGGGGTTGCCGTCGAGCGAGACGATCCGGTCGCCGGCGCGCATGCCGGCCTTCGCGGCCGGCATGTCGGGCGCCACTTGGTAAATCACGTTGGTCGGGACGTTGCCCGGGATCCCGAAGATCAGCGCGCCGCC
>JAXDMB010000386.1:0-19587 GCA_034666325.1 Vulcanimicrobiota bacterium | reverse complement strand
CGGTACTTGGCGTCTTTCTCGCCCGAGTTCCACAGCGCCAGGCCGAACTCGCCGTCGCGGTACTGCGAAGCGATCTCGCGCGGGATGTCGAGCTGGATGCGCGGATAGGTCTCGAGCGTCGCGTCGTGCGTGGGCAGCAGCGTCACGTAGGCGAGCGCGCGTGCCGGCTGCTCGCGGCTCTTGCGGCGCTTGCCCTTGCCGCTCACGAAGTTCAAGTCGGGGCCGTCCTGCGGCTTCACAATCGAGAGCGTCGCCCCGATCGACACGGCGACCGCGGTCGGCGCGGGCTCGGGGCTCGCGCTCTTGGCCTTGGCCTTCGGTGACGGCGCCGCCGTCGGCTCGGGCGCCTTCGGGAACGCGACCGCACCGCTGTAGCCGCCGACTTCCGGCAGCGCCTGGAACGCGGTCGACTCGCCGTACGTGAGGATCACGCTCGACTGGGTGGCCGGCGTCGGCGCGGACGACGGGCCGCCGAAGCTCGGCGACGCCAACGTGTTGGGCATGCCGGAACCCGAGCCGAACGAACCGGAACACGAGGCGGCGGCTGCGCCGAGGACGACGCAACCAGCCGCCGCGGTGAATACGCGCGCGAGAATCATCGCGCGTGAGGTTCGCGTCTTACGCGGGCGACTCCGCTGCTTCATAGCTCACAGAATCCGCCGCGGGAACGTAAACCTCGGCGCCGCTTGCCAGGAATTCCGCCGATTTCTCGGCCATCCCGCGCTCGCGCTCGGCGTACTCGCGCACGTCCTGCGTGATCTTCATCGAGCAGAAATGCGGGCCGCACATCGAGCAGAAGTGCGCGACCTTCGCGCCGTCAGCGGGCAGCGTCTCGTCGTGGAACTTCTGCGCGGTGTCGGGGTCGAGGCTCAAGTTGAACTGGTCCTGCCAGCGAAACTCGAAGCGCGCTTTGGACAGCACGTCGTCACGGTGCCGCGCGCCGGGATGGCCCTTCGCGAGATCGGCCGCGTGCGCGGCGAGCTTGTACGTGATGACGCCGACCTTCACGTCGTCCTTGTCGGGCAGGCCCAAATGCTCTTTGGGCGTGACGTAGCAGAGCATCGCCGTGCCCATCCAGCCGATCATCGCGGCGCCGATGCCGCTGGTGATGTGGTCGTAGCCCGGCGCGATGTCGGTGACGAGCGGCCCGAGGGTGTAGAACGGCGCTTCGTGGCACACCGCGAGCTGGCGGTCCATGTTCTCCTTGATCAAGTGCATCGGCACGTGGCCGGGCCCTTCGATCATCACCTGCACGTCGTGCTTCCACGCGATCTGCGTCAGCTCGCCGAGCGTGTCCAGCTCGCCGAACTGGGCCTCGTCGTTCGCGTCCGCGGTGCAGCCCGGACGCAGCCCGTCGCCGAGCGAGAACGTGACGTCGTACGCCTTCATGATCTCGCAGATCTCTTCGAAGTGCGTGTAGAGAAAGTTCTCCTGGTGGTGCGCGAGGCACCACTTCGCGAGAATCGAACCGCCGCGCGACACGATCCCGGTGACGCGCTTGGCGGTGAGCGGAACGTAGCGCAGCAGCACGCCGGCGTGGATCGTGAAGTAGTCCACGCCCTGCTCCGCCTGCTCGATCAGCGTGTCGCGATAGATCTCCCAGGTGAGGTCTTCGGCCTTGCCTTTGACCTTCTCGAGCGCCTGATAGATCGGCACCGTGCCGATGGGAACCGGCGCGTTGCGGATGATCCACTCGCGCGTCTCGTGGATGTTCTTGCCGGTCGAGAGATCCATCACGGTGTCGGCGCCCCAGCGCGCCGCCCACACCATCTTCTCGACCTCTTCCTCGATCGACGAGCCGATCGCGGAGTTGCCGATGTTCGCGTTGATCTTCACCAGGAAGTTGCGCCCGATGATCGTCGGCTCGAGCTCGAGGTGGTTGACGTTCGCCGGAATGACGGCGCGGCCGCGCGCGACCTCGCTGCGCACGAACGCCGGCTCGACGCCCTCGCGGATCGCGATGAACTCCATCTCGGGCGTGATCTCGCCGCGCCGCGCGTAGTGCATCTGCGACACGTTGCCGCCGGCGCGCGCGCGCCGGATCGGCCGCGGGGACGGAAAGCGAATCGCGTCGAGCTCCGGCATCGCCTCGCGACCGATCCGGTACACCGAGGACGCCTTCGCGAGCACGTCCGTGTCGTCGCGGCGCGCGATCCACGGCTCGCGCAGCAGCGCGATGCCGCTGCGAATGTCGATGCCGACGTCGGGATCGGTGAACGGGCCGGACGTGTCGGTGACCGTGTGCACCGTTCCGTCGCTGACTTGGATGGCGCGGAACGGAACGCGGATCGTCGGGTCGCTGCCCTGCGCGTAGACTTTGTTCGACGCCGGAAACGGGTCGCGCGAAACGACGTCGTTGGACGGCGGTAGCATGGTCGCCATGCGTGCACTCCTCTTCGCCGGTATGATCCGGATCAGGTGGTAACGGTCGACGGCCTCCGCCGCCCTCTCAGCCCGGTTGTCCGTCCCTCCGCCTAGGCGTGGTCCGCACGTGAGGCTCCCGTAGCGTATCGACGACGTTAGGCCGACACCGCGACGTTGTCAAGGCCGGGCCGAAGAACCGGGTGCACGCGACGATTCCGTCAGGTGGCCGGAGGCGGAACCGCGGTGACGTTCCACACCTCGTTCGGCGCGCCGCCCTGCCACGGGTACGTGATGACGGAATTCCCCGCCTCGTACGGGCCGTCGCCGGCGACGTTCAAGGCCAAGCCCCCGAAGGCGTTGTGCGCCACACTCGACAACACCGCGGTTGTTTCCGGGATTCTCGGGCCGATCCACCATGCCGCCCACCCGACCGGCTCGTCGACGGTGAACACAGGCCCGCCGCTCGGCAGCGTGCACATCGCTCGGCCGGTCTTCGCGTTCACCAAGAGGACGCCGAACGGCGACGTGCCGTCGATGACGTACGACATGCGCCAGATCTGCTCGCTGCCGAACTTCACGGAACCTGAGGGCGGCTGGATCGTGAGCAGCGCGCCGGGCTCGAGCGCATTCACCGACAGGCACAGCTCCGGCGCGCACTCCGGCACGAGCGCGAAGTACCACGGGTAGTCGCTGCCGGCGATCGCCTTGAACGTCCAGATCTCGTTCGGCTGCCCGCCGCCCCATCCGTCGTACGGGATCACCAGGTCACCGGACCGGTACGGGCCGCTCCCGGCGACGTTCAGGTTGTACGACGTCGAGAAGGCCGGACGAATCGCGAGCGCGTCTCCGCCCGGCGACACGTTCCAGGTCGTCGTGTTCGCCAGGGCGCCGCCGCTCAACGGCACGAGCGAGAGCGTCTGGCCGGACGTGGCGGAGAGGACCGACGGTGTACCGCTCTGGATGCTGGCAAGGTTGACCATCCCGAAGTTGCCGGTCGCCGTGTCCCAGATCAGCGACCACGATTGTGCCGCGGTCGCGGAGCCGGCGTCGGCGATCACGACGTAGCCGTTGCTATCGACGGCGAGCGCGAGCGTGTCGCCGTTGGCCGCGGTCGCGCCCGAGATGATCTGATACGGCATTCCGAACCTCCGACGATGGCCGAATGGTGAGACGCGCTTTGGCGACGACACCAGGAAACCCCGTCCTCGCACACCGCGACCGCGCGGATACCGCGAGGTCGTCGACGGTGCAAGACCGTACCGAGGCTGCATGAGCGCGCCCCGCGCGAGCACGGCCTGAAGAACCGCGCCTATCTGCTCGTCGCGCTGGCGCAGCTCGCGATCGGCGCGGCAGCCGTCTTCGCGCGCTTCGCGCTCGTGACGGGCGGCGCGATCGGCGTGTCGTGGGCTCGCATGAGCATCGCGGCGATCGTGCTGCTGATCGTCTCCGCGCACCGCGGCAAGCTGCGGTTCATCGACCTGCGCAGCGAACGGAATCTCGTCGTCGCGGGCGCGCTGCTGGCGCTGCACTTCGCGACCTGGATCGCGTCGCTGCAGCACGCGTCGGTGGCGATCTCGACGCTGCTGGTGTGCACGACGCCGGTCTGGACGGAGGCGTACGCGGTGATCCGGCGCCGGCGCGTCGACCCGTACGCTGCGCTCAGCATCGCGGGCGCGCTGGCAGGCGTGGCGATCGTGGTGGGGGCGCCGGACCGCGCGAACACGCCGCTCGGGATCGTGCTCGCGATCGCGGGGGCGATCGCGATCGCGGCGTATCTCATCCTCGTGCGCGGGGTCGACGCGCGCTACGACACGCTCGCGATCACGACGCGCACGTACGCGTACGCCGCGTTCGCGCTCGGCATCGCGATGTCGTGGAGCGGCGCCGCGGGCGCGCTGCCGTCGGACTGGCGCGGCTGGGCGGGCGTCCTTGCGATGGCGCTGATCTCGCAGCTGTTCGGGCACACGCTGCTGAATGCGGCGGTGCGCGTGCTGAGCGCGACGCTCGTCTCGACGTTCACGCTGCTCGAGCCGGTGATCGCGGGCGTCCTGGCGGCGTGGATTTTCCACGAGCGGCTCGGCGCGACGACGGCGATCGGCGCGCTCGTGATCCTGGCGTCGATCGGCGTCGCGCTGCGCGGCGAGCAGCGCGCAGAATCGGCGGCCGTTGTGCCGTGAGGGATTGACCCCGCACCCCGCGGCCTGAAAGAAATTGTGGGACGGCCCTTGCCGCCGGGACGCTGCGTCGTGAATGACCGGCGTGGAAAAGAAAGGAACACCATGGCAACGGCGATGGACCTGCCCGAGCTGGGAACCGAGTTCGAACGCGCGATCGAGATCGTGCCGCCGCGCTGGGTCGACGACGACGAGATCATCGAGCTCGAAGAGCGTTACGAGCACCGGCTCCTCATGTTCGAGCGCTTCGCCGACGGGACGCTGCTCGTGACGCCGCCGTCGGGCTGGGAAGGCGGCAGCCGCGATTCTTCGCTCGTCGTACAAGTCGGCAATTGGGCGCGCGCGGTCGACTGCGGGTTGGCGATCGGGCCTAGCGGCGGCGTGCGTCTTCCGGACGGGTCGCTGTTCGCTCCGGACGTGACGTACATTTCGCGCGAGCGCTGGGCGCAAGCCGATCACGAGCGCACGTTCGCGCACGCCGTGCCGGACGCGGCGTTCGAGATCCTCTCGAAGTCGGACCGCGTGCGCACGACGATGAAGAAGATCGCGGCGTACCTGCGCAACGGCGTGCGGCTGGTCGTGCTTATCGATCCGAAGCGCCGGAACGTGTACGTGGGCCGTGAAGGTGACGCGGAGCCGCGCGAGCTCGGTGACGTCGAGCACGTCGACTGCTCGCCCGTCATGCCGGGTTTCGTGCTAGACGTCGCCGCGATCAGGGACTTCGGTTAGCCGGCCGGAGGTCCGGCGGCACAGGAAACCTCGCGTCCGTCCGGCGAGAGACGCGCATGGACCGCAATCCCGAGCGCGCGCGGATCGAGGCCGCGTCCGTGCGCGCGCAGCACTGGCGCCGCTGGGGACCGTATCTCAGCGACCGGCAGTGGGGCACGGTGCGCGAAGATTACAGTGCCGACGGGCGCGCGTGGGATTACTTTCCGTTCGAGATGGCGCGCGTGCGCGCGTACCGCTGGGGTGAGGACGGCATTCTCGGCATCTCCGACAACCATCAGCGGCTGTGCTTCGCGCCGGCATTCTGGAACGAGCGCGACGAGATCATCAAGGAACGGTTCTACGGGCTGGGCGGCCCGCAAGGCAATCACGGTGAGGACGTCAAGGAGTACTGGTGGTACCTCGACGCGGTGCCGTCGCACGCCTACTTGAAAGCGCTGTACCGCTATCCGCAGCGAGCGTTTCCGTACGCGCAGCTGCGCGAGGAGAACGCGCGCCGCGGGCGTGACGCGCGCGAGTACGAGCTCGCCGACACCGGGATCTTCGCCGACGACGCGTATTTCGACATCACGGTGGAGTACGCGAAGCGCGACGTGGACGACGTGCTCGTGCGCATCACCGCGACGAACCGCGGCCGCACGAGCGCGCCGCTGCACCTGCTGCCGCACCTGTGGTTTCGCAACGAGTGGTCGTGGAAAGCGGGGATCGCGCGCCCGACCGTGCGCGACGATGCGTCGAACCCCCGCGCGCTGGTCGCCGAGCACGCGACGCTCGGCAAGCGGTGGATCTTTACCGACGGCGGTGAGGCGGAGCGTCTCTTCACCGAGAACGACACCGACTTCGAGCGCGCGTTCGGCGTGCCGTCGCGCTCGCCGTACGTGAAGAGCGGCATCGACCGCGCCGTGCGCGGCGAGGACCGCGGCGGGATCAATCCCGCCCGCGTGGGATCGAAGGCCGCGTTGCACTACCGCTGGACGATCGAGCCCGGCGCGACGCGGACCGTGCGCTTGCGCATCACGGACGATGCAGGCGGCGGCAGGGTGGACGATGACTTCGATGCGACGTTCGACGTGCGCGAACGCGAGGCCGACCGGTTCTACGCCGCGCTGGCGCGCGCGCCGATGGACGAGGAGTCCGCGACGATCCAACGCCGCGCCTTCGCCGGGATGATCTGGTCGAAGCAGTTCTACAACTACGTCGTGCGCGACTGGCTCGACGGCGATCCGCTCACGCCCAAGCCGCCCGAGTCGCGCAAGCACGGTCGCAACAGCGCGTGGATGCACGTCTACAACGACGACGTCCTGTCGATGCCCGACACGTGGGAGTATCCGTGGTTCGCCGCGTGGGACTTGGCGTTCCACGTCATTCCGTTCGCGCTGATCGACCCAGAGTTCGCGAAGCGCCAGCTCACGCAGCTCACGCGCGAGTGGTACATGCACCCCAGCGGCCAGCTTCCCGCGTACGAGTGGGCGTTCGACGACGTCAACCCGCCCGTGCACGCGTGGGCCACGCTGCGCGCATACTCCATCGAGGCGAAGCGCAACGGCGGCGCGGGCGATTTTCGCTTCCTCGAGCGCACGTTTCAAAAGCTGCTGATGAACTTCACCTGGTGGGTGAACCGCAAGGACGTCAGCGGGCGCAACGTGTTCCAAGGCGGCTTCCTCGGGCTCGACAACATCGGGCCGTTCGACCGCGGCAAGCAGCTTCCCGACGGCGCGTATCTCGCGCAGAGCGACGGCACGTCGTGGATGGCGGTCTACGCGCTGAACATGCTCGCGATCGCGGTCGAGCTCGCGAAAGTGGAGAGCATCTACGAGGACATCGCCTCGAAGTTCTTCGAGCACTTCCTCATCATCGCGGACGCGATGAACTCACAGCGCGAGGACGAGGCCGGGCTCTGGGATCCCGGCGACGAGTTCTACTACGACCAGCTCTATCTGGGCGACGGCGAGCGCATTCCGCTCAAGGTGCGCAGCGTCGTCGGCATCGTGCCGCTGTTCGCCGTGCAGCCGATCGCCGTCGAAACGCTCGAGCACTTGCCGCGTCTGAAAAAGCGCGTGGAGTGGTTCCTCGCGAACCGGCCGGAGCTCGCGGAGAACGCGGTGCGGCTCGACGACGTGACGCACCGCCCGCGGCTGCTGTCGATCTGCAGCCCCGACCGGCTGCGCCGGATCCTCCGGCGCGTGTTCGACGAGAACGAGTTCCTCTCACCGCACGGCGTGCGCATGCTGTCGCGGTTCCACCTCGAGCACCCGTTCGTGCTCAAGCTCGGCGGCGAGGACTTCCGCTGCGACTACGAGCCTGCCGAATCCACGAGCGGTCTGTTCGGCGGCAACTCCAACTGGCGCGGACCCGTGTGGTTTCCGCTCAACTTCCTGCTGGTCGAAGCGCTGCAGAAGTTCCACTACGATCTCGGTGACGGCTACACGATCGAGTTTCCGACAGGCTCCGGCCGCATGCTGACGCTGTGGCAGATCTCGCTCGAGCTCTCCCGCCGCCTGGTGGGCCTCTTCCGCCGCGACGCGAACGGCCGCCGCCCGTTCAACGGCGACAGCGCGCTCTTCCAAACGGACCCGCACTGGCGCGACCAGATTCTGTTCCACGAGTACTTCAACGGCGACACGGGCGAAGGACTAGGAGCGTCACACCAAACGGGCTGGACGGGCCTGGTAGCAAAACTGATCGACCAGCTCGCCGCGTACGAAAGCGCGCCAAATCTGAACGCGGCCGGCAGCTAGAAGAGCACCGCTTCGCAATCCCACTCGACCGCGGCGGCGAGCAGACGCTCGATGTCCGCGATGTCGGACGTGTAGATTTGCGCTGCGCGCAACCGCTCCGCGAGCGCGACGACGATCGCGTCGACGACGTTCGTGCCGCCGGTCGAACGCAACAGCTCACCGGCTCGTTTGGCAACCGGCTCATCGACCTCGAACACGGTGGGCTTCAGAACGCTGAAGCGACTCTCTGCCGCGCCGTGGTGAACCCGCCAAAACTCGCTGATCGTCGGCGCGGCGACCGCGAGGGGCCTGCGCTCCTTCGTCCGTGCCAGCAGGTCGCCGCCGACGCCGTCCCTCTTCGCGAGCGCGATGAAGAAGCCGGTGTCCAAGACGACGGGTGCTAACGGCGTGCTTTTCGGCGTTGTTCTGCTCGTTTTCGCGCATCGGCGAGGCGGCGGTCCGCTTCGGCCTTTTGAGCAGCCGTGATCGGCCCGTTCGACGTCTCGATATCGTTCAGGATGGCGTCGATTCCCCGAGCCTGCACGTACAAGACGAACGCTTCGTTCGCCACTTGCGAGTATTCACGGTTTCCGGCGATCTCGCGCAGCGCCGAATCGACGTCCGGCCTCACCGTTATCGAACGCTTGACGAAGCGTCCCGTGTCGCCGGCGCGCGCGGTCGACACCGGCGCCGGCTTTGCCGGAGCGGCAGCAGCCGCGGCACGACCATGTTTCTTCGGCGCCACGTTGCCTATCCTACCACGAGTAGGATAACGAGTCAAGCCGTCAGAGCGCATGCGCCGCTCCACGAGGTTCCACGTAGACGACGATGCCCGCACCGCCTCGGAAAAAGTCGCTTTCGCGGGAAATCGCGCGTTTGAGCGAAGCAGGCGGCGATGCGGTACGATCTCGCGGTTATCGGTTCCGGGCAGGGCGGGGTTCCGCTCGCGCTCGCGTTTGCCAAGCGCGGGAAGCGCGTCGTGCTGTTCGAGCGCGGGCGGGTCGGCGGGTGCTGTGTGAACGTCGGGTGCACGCCGTCCAAGGCGTTTCTCGCGTCCGCGCATGCGGCCGGGCGCGCGCGGCGCGCGAGCGACGTGCACGTGCATTGCGACGTGCGGGTCGACGTGCCGGCCGTGATGGACCGCGTGCGCGGAATCGTCGGCGAGTGGCACGACGGCGTCGAGAAAAAGCTCGCCGATAGTTCGGTGGAGCTCGTGCGCGCGGAGGCGTCGTTCGACGCGCCGCACGTGCTGCGCGCCGGCGGTGACACGTACGAAGCGGACGTCGTGGTGCTCGACACCGGCGGCAGCGCGAACGTTCCGCCGCTCGACGGACTCGCCGGCACGCCCTATCTCACCAACGAGAACTTCTTTCTTCAAGACACGCTGCCGGAGAAATTGATCGTGCTGGGTTCGGGCTACATCGGGCTCGAGCTCGGGCAGGGCGCCGCGCGCCTGGGCAGCGCGGTGACCATCGTGACGCCGGACGACCGCATCGTCGCGCGCGAGGAACTCGACGTGTGCAGCGTCATGACCGCATCCTTCAAGCGCGACGGCGTCACGACGCTGCTGGAGCACAAGGCGACGAAGGTCGCGCACGGCGCGGGCACGTTCACGGTGACGCTGAGCGACGGCGGCGCGCTCACCGCGGACGGACTGCTCGTCGCGATCGGCCGCCGTCCGAACATCCCCGCCGGAACGACGGACAAAGCGGGCATCGCGCTCGACGCGCGCGGCTTCATCAAATGCGACGAGCATCTTCAAACGACCGTCGCGCACCACTACGCGCTCGGCGACGTGGCGGGACAGCCGCAGTTCACGCACGTCGCGTGGGAAGACTTCCGCCGGCTCGACGCGATCATCGGCGGCGACACGTCGCGCACGCGCGACGACCGCGCGCTCGCGTACGCGATGTACACCGAGCCGCAGGTCGGGCGCGTCGGCATCACCGCCGATCAAGCCGCCGAGCGCGGCATCGCGCACCGCGCCGTCACGCTGCAGCTCACGGACGTCGCGCGCGGCCCCGAGTGGTCGCTGGACCAAGGTTTCTTCCGCTTGGTCGTCGACCCCGCGACCGACGCGATCCTCGGCGCCACGTTCGCCGGGTACGAAGCCGGGGAATTGATCCACGTGATCCTCGCGCACATGGAAGCCGGCTCGACGTGGCGCGTCCTCGAGCGCTCCGTCCACATCCACCCGACCTTTTCCGAAGGACTGCCTTCACTCGCCCGGCTGCTTCTGTGATCGCTCCGGAGCGCCTCGACGCGATCGCGCACGGTCGCGAAGGCGATCCGTTCGCGGTGCTCGGGCCGCACCCGCTGGGCACCGGCACGGTGGTGCGCACGTTCTTGCCGGGCGCGCGCGCCGTCGCGGTGGTCGACGAAGACGACAACGTTCTCGCCGAGAGCGAGCCCGCCGGACACGACGGCCTGTTCGAAGCGTTCGTCGCCGCGCTGCCGCACCGCTACCGCTTGCGCGTCGACTACCCGCTCGGCACGAGCACGATCGACGATCCGTACCGCTTCGGCCCGCTGCTCGGCGATTTGGATCTCTGGCTGTTCGCCGAGGGCAATCACCTCGATCTGTACCGCGTCCTCGGCTCGCACCCGCGCGAGATCGACGGCGTGCAGGGCACGCAGTTCGCGGTGTGGGCGCCCAATGCGTCGCGCGTCAGCGTCACCGGCGACTGGAACCACTGGGACGGCCGCGTGCACCCGATGCGGCTGCGCCGCGATGCGGGCGTGTGGGAGATCTTTCTGCCGGACGTCGGGCCCGGCGCGCGCTACAAGTACGAGCTGCTCGGCCCGAGCGGCGCGATGCTGCCGCTGCGCGCGGATCCGTTCGCGCAGCGCAGCGAGAAGCGCCCCGCGAACGCGTCGGTCGTCACCGCGGATTCGGCGTACGCGTGGGACGACGCCGCGTGGCTGGAGTCGCGCGCGGCCAAGCAGCGGCGTGACGCGCCGATCCAGATCTACGAAGTGCACCTCGGTTCGTGGCGCCGCGTGCCCGAGCACGGCGACCGCTTCATGACGTACCGCGAGCTCGCGGAGCAGCTCGTCCCGTACGTCGCCGGGCTCGGGTTCACGCACATCGAGCTGCTGCCGGTGACGGAGCACCCGTTCGACTTGAGCTGGGGCTATCAGACCACGGGCTGGTTCGCGCCCACGAGCCGCTTCGGCGATCCGGACGACTTTCGCGCGTTCGTCGACGCCGCGCACGCGGCGGGACTCGCCGTCATCCTCGACTGGATTCCCGGCCACTTCCCCACCGACGCGCACGCGCTCGGAAACTTCGACGGCACGCCGCTGTACGAGCACGCCGACCCGCGCGAAGGCTTCCACCGCGAATGGGGCACGTACGTGTTCAACCTCGGCCGCAACGAGGTGCAGAACTTCCTGATCGCATCGGCGCTGTACTGGCTGCGCGAGTTCCACCTCGACGGGCTGCGCGTCGACGCCGTCGCGTCGATCCTCTACCGCGACTACTCGCGCAAAGACGGCGAGTGGGTGCCGAACAAATACGGCGGGCGCGAGAACCTCGAAGCGGTCGCGTTCCTGCAGCGCCTCAACACGGTCGTGTACGGGCACGTGCCGGGCGTCGCGACGTTCGCCGAGGAGTCGACCGCGTGGCCCGGCGTCACGGCGCCGGTGGAGTTCGGCGGATTGGGCTTCGGCTACAAGTGGAACATGGGCTGGATGCACGACACGCTGCATTTCCTCGAGCGCGATCCGCTGTACCGCGGACACCATCTCGACGACGTCTCGTTCGGCCTCGTGTACGCGTTCAGCGAGAACTTCGTGCTGCCGCTGTCACACGACGAGGTGGTGCACGGCAAGCGTTCGCTGCTCGGCCGCATGCCCGGCAGCGAGGAGCAGCAGTTCGCGAACCTGCGCGTGCTCTACGCGCTGATGTGGGCGCATCCGGGCAAGAAGCTGCTGTTCGCCGGCGGCGAGTTCGCGCAGCGCGCCGAGTGGCGCGCGCAGGCGTCGCTCGACTGGCACCTCGCGCAGTACGGCCCGCACCGCGGCGTGCAGCAGCTCGTGCGCGACGTCAACCACATCGCGCGCGAGCACGGCGCGCTGCACGAGCGCGACTGCGAACCGTCGGGGTTCGAATGGGTCGCGTACGACGACCGGCGCAACGGCGTCGTCGCGTTCGTGCGGTGGGACGCGGCGCACGACGGCCACGTCGTGTGCGTGCTCAACTTCAGCGGCGTGCGGCACGACCGCTACGTCGTGGGCGTGCCGCGGCAAGCACGCTACGCGGAAGTGCTCAACACGGACGCGGCCGCGTACGGCGGATCGAACCTGGGTAACGGGGGCTTCGTGACCGCAACCGACCGCGCCGCGCACGGGCGTTCCTTCTCCGTGTCCTTGACGCTGCCGCCCCTCTCGGCGATCTGGCTCGCACCATGACGGGGTCACGCTGCGCGTGATCTCGGCGCGGCCGCGGGTCGAGCCGGGTTTGCCGTACCCGCTCGGCGCGACGTGGGACGGCAAGGGCGTGAACTTCGCGCTGTTCAGCGCGAACGCGGAGAAGGTCGAGCTGTGCACGTTCGACCCGCGCGGGCGGCGCGAGATCGCGCGCGTCACGCTGCCCGAGTACACCGACGAGATCTGGCACGGTTACCTTCCCGACGCGCGGCCCGGAATGCTGTACGGCTACCGTGTTTCGGGCCCGTACGATCCCGCGCGCGGACACCGCTTCAACAACAACAAGCTGCTGCTCGACCCGTACGCGAAATCGCTCGCGGGCAAGCTGCGCTGGACCGACGCGCAGTACGGCTACCGCATCGGCTCGCACCGCGAGGACCTGTCGTTCGACCGGCGCGACAACGCGAGCGGGATGCCGAAATGCGTCGTGCTGGAAGAGGCGTTCACGTGGGGCAACGACCAGCGCCCCGCGGTGCCGTGGACCGACACGGTGTTCTACGAGCTGCACGTGAAGGGCTTCACCGTGCTGCACCCCGGCGTGCCGCCGGCGCTGCGCGGCACGTACGCCGGGCTCGCCTCGCCGGCCGTCATCGACTATCTGCAAGACCTCGGCGTGACGACGCTCGAGTTGCTGCCGGTGCACGCGTTCATCGACGACCGCCGCCTGGTGGAGCACAAGCTGCGCAACTACTGGGGCTACAACTCCATCGGGTTCTTCGCTCCCGAGCCGCGCTATCTGCAGAACGGCACCAACGAGTTCAAGACGATGGTGAAGCACCTGCACGAGGCGGGGATCGAAGTCGTGCTCGACGTGGTGTACAACCACACCGCCGAAGGGAACCATCTCGGTCCCACGTTCTCGTTCAAGGGGATCGACAACGCATCGTACTACCGGCTGGCGGGCGACAAGCGCTATTACGACGACGTCACCGGGACGGGCAACACGCTCGACCTGCGCCATCCGCGCGTGCTGCAGATGGTGATGGACTCGCTGCGCTACTGGGTCGAGGAGATGCACGTCGACGGGTTCCGGTTCGATCTCGCACCGGCACTGGCGCGCGAGGACGGCGGCTACCGCCGTGACGCGGCGCTGTTCAAGGCGATCCAGCAAGACCCGGTGCTGTCGCGCGTCAAGATGGTCGGCGAACCGTGGGACATCGGACCGGGCGGTTACCAAGTCGGCAACTTTCCGCCGGGCTGGTCGGAATGGAACGGCAAGTACCGCGACACGGTGCGGCGTTTCTGGAAAGGCGACACGGGCGTGCTGCCGGAGCTCGCGTCGCGCTTGGCCGGATCATCGGACCTCTTCGAGCACCAGGGCCGCCGGCCGCGCTCGAGCGTGAACTTCGTCACGGTGCACGACGGCTTCACGCTGACCGATCTCGTGTCGTACGACCACAAGCACAACGAGGCCAATCACGAAGGCAACCGCGACGGAACGGACGACAATCTCAGCTGGAACTGCGGCGTCGAAGGCCCGACGGCCGACCCGGACATCGTGAACCTGCGCGAGCGCCAGAAGCGCAACTTCGTCGCGACGCTGCTGCTGTCGCTCGGCGTGCCGCTGCTTCTCGCCGGCGACGAGCGCGGCCGCACGCAGCGCGGCAACAACAACGCGTACTGCCAAGACAACGAGATCGCGTGGCTCGACTGGAGCAGCGCGACGCCGCGCGATCTCGCGCTCGAAGAGTTCGTCAAGACGATGCTGCGGATGCGGCGCGAGCACCCGGCGTTCCGGCGCGACGCGTTCTTCCGCGGTGCGCCCGTGGATGCGCGCGGCCACAAGGACATCGCGTGGGTGAAGCCGGACGGACACGAGATGCAGGCCGGGGACTGGACGCCCGAACGGCGCACGATCGGGCTGTTCCTGGGCGCCCGGCCGATGCTCTTCACCGCGATGAACGCAGCGCCGGAGGACATCGGATTCGCGCTACCCGACGTGGAGAACGTGTCGTGGTCGCTCGTGCTCGACACCGGAATCGAAGGCGGCCAGCCGCGCGAAGTTCCCAGCGACGACGTGCTGGTGTACCCGATGATCTCGCGGTCGCTCGCGCTGTTCGCGGGGCGGCCGCGATGAACGCGCGCGTCGCACGCTCGTACGTCGACGCGCTCGGGACGCCGCGCAGCGCTCCGCCCGAAACGATCGCGCGCTTCGAGGAGCTGCTCGCCGAGGAAGCGCACCACTTCGTCGCGCCGACCGTCGTGCTGCGCGAGGACGAGACGCTCGCGGTCGACGTGACGCTGCCCGCGATGAGCTGGACCGAGAACCTCCGCTGGACCCTGGTTCGCGACGACGGCACGACGGAGGAGGGAACGGTCGCGTTGCGCGACGCGCCCGTGCTCTCGGCGGATCACCGGCCCGAGTCGACGTACGACACGCGCCGCGTCGCGCTCGCGGGACCGCAGCCGATCGGCGCGCACGAGCTCGCGCTCGACGTCGCGGCGTACGCGCGCGAGACCACGCACGTCGTCGTCGTGCCGAAACGCGCCTATCCGCCGCGCGGCCGCACGTGGGGAATCGCGCTGCAGATCTACACGCTGCGCAGCGAGCGCAATCACGGGATCGGCGACTTCGCCGATCTGCGCGCCGCGTGCAGGCTGCTGGGCGAGCGCGGGGCGTCGTACGTCGGGATCAACCCGCTGCACGCGGCGTTTCGCAGCGATCCCGAATCGGCGAGCCCGTACGCCGCGTCGTCGCGCATCTGGCTGAATTGGCTGTACGTCGTGGTGGACGACGTTCCCGAATCGCGCGCGGCCGGCGTTCGTGCGATTCTGGCGGAGCCCGGCCGCGCGGAACGCGTCGCCGCGCTGCGCGCGACGGAGCTCGTCGATTACGCCGGGGTCGCCGCGGTGAAGGACGAGCTGCTGCGCGCGTGCTTCGCGGCGCTGGAGGACGATCCGCGGCGGCGCGACGCGTTCGAAGCGTGGTGCGCGGACAACGGTGAGCCGCTCGTGCGCTTCGCGGCGTTCGAGGCGCTCGTCGCGCGCTTCGGCCGCGACGTGAGCGCATGGCCGGCGACGTTCCGCACGCCGTCCTCGCCGGACGTCGCGCTGTTCGCCGCGTCCGAGCACGACGAGACGCGGTATTCGATGTACTTGCAGTGGCTCGCCGCCGAGCAGCTCGCCGCGCTCGCGGACGATGCGGCCGCGCACGGCGTGCGGATCTATCGCGACCTCGCCGTCGGCGTCGATCTGCACGCCGCGGACGTGTGGGCCGACGCGGACGCGTACGTCGCGGAAGTATCGGTCGGCGCGCCGCCCGACGTGCTCAACACGCTGGGCCAGGACTGGGGCTTGCCGCCGCTCGACCCGCGCGGGCTCGCGCGCCAAGGCTACGCCGAGCTGCTCGCCGTGCTGCAGTCGAATTGCCGCAACGCGGGCGCGCTGCGCATCGACCACGCGTTCTCGCTCGCGCGCCTGTACTGGATCCCGCGCGGCGGCGACGCGCGCGGCGGAACGTACGTCGAGTACCCGCTCGACGACGTGCGCGGCATCGTCGCGCTGGCGAGCGTGCGCGAGCGGTGCGTCGTGATCGGCGAGGATCTCGGGACAGTGCCCGAGGGCTTCCGCGAGAAGATGGAACAGACCGGAATCCTGGCGTACCGCATCCTCTTCTTCGAGCGCCGGCTCGACGGCGCGTTCGTTCCGCCCGAGGAGTATCCGGAGCTCGCGCTCGCCGCTTCGGGCACGCACGACCTGCCCACGATTCCGGCGTGGCTGCGCGGCGAGGACGTCGAGCTGCGCGATCGCCTCGGCCTGCTCGAGACGCCGCTCGAGCAGGAGCGCGCCGCGCGCAAAAAAGACTGGGCGACGTTTTTGGAGGCGCTGGTCGCGCACGGCGATCTGACGCCGGGCGATCGCGAGGACGATGTCGCGGTGGTCGTTGCCGCGAACCGCTATCTCGCGGCGACGCCGTGCGCGATCGTCATGGCGCAGCTCGACGACATCCTGGAGGAACGCGCCCCGGTCAACGTCCCGGGAACCTCGACGCAGTACCCGAACTGGCGCCGTAAGCTCGGCACGGACGTGGAGGCGCTCGCATCCGACCAGCGCCTGCGCCGCCTCTGCACCGCACTTGACGAGATCCGCCCACGGGAAGTCACGTGACCGCAGAAAGCACCATGTTGTTTCGCGCGCCCTCGGGGAACGATGCTCGTACTCCGATCGCGAGCGCGCGCACGTCGGGGGGCCCCACGCGAAGCGTGGGGGGCGCGAAGCCTGGGGCGGAGCGCCGTTAGAATGAAAGCCGTTTTGATGGCCGGGGGGGAAGGCTCCCGGCTTCGTCCGCTCACCTCCCGCCGTCCGAAGCCGCTCGCGCCGGTCGCGGGGAAACCGGTGATGGAGCTGATCGTCGAGCTGCTCCGAAACCATGGTTTCGGCGAGGTCGTCTCGACGCTGCACTATCTCGCCGACGAGATCGAGTCGTACTTCGGCGACGGTGAAGCGCACGGCGTCAAGATGCACTACGTCGTCGAGGACACGCCGCTCGGCACGGCCGGCGCGGTGAAGATGGCGCACGAGCTGCTCGGCAACGAGACGTTCCTGGTGATCAGCGGCGACGCGCTCACCGACATCGATCTTTCCGCGGTCGTGCGGCACCACCGAGAGCAGGGCAACGACGTGACGATCGCGCTGCAGCGCGTCACCAACCCGCT
The DNA here is from genome assembly GCA_034666325.1 of Vulcanimicrobiota bacterium. Classification (GTDB taxonomy): domain Bacteria; phylum Vulcanimicrobiota; class Vulcanimicrobiia; order Vulcanimicrobiales; family Vulcanimicrobiaceae; genus Vulcanimicrobium. The sequence goes on along the minus strand of JAXDMB010000386.1, from coordinate 2,520 downwards.
CGAGTTCGGCGTCGTGGTGACCGATGAAGCGGGCCGCATCGTGCGGTTTCTGGAGAAGCCGTCGTGGGGCGAGGTGTTCTCCGACACGATCAACACCGGCATCTACGTGCTCGAGCCGGGGATCCTCGACCGCATGCAGCGCGGCCGCGTGTACGACTTCTCGAAAGATCTGTTCCCCGACATGCTGCGCGACGGCGCGAAGCTCGGCGGCTACGTGATCGACGCGTACTGGACCGACATCGGCAACCTCGAACAGTACCAGCAGGCGAACTACGACGCGGTCGAAGGCAAGGTGCGCATCGCGTTCCCGGGCACCGACATCGCGCACCGCGTGTACGCCGGCGAAGGAACGCGGATCGATCCCGCCGCGCGCATCGAAGGGCCCGTCGTCATCGGGCGCGACTGCCGCATCGCCGCGGACGCGCACATCGTCGGTCCCGCGGTGATCGGCGACCGCACGATCGTCGAGCGCGGCGCGACCGTGTGCCGCAGCGTGCTGTGGGAAGACGTGTACGCGGGCGAGGAAGCGTCGCTCAACGATTGCACGGTCGCCGACCGCAACATCATCCAGAAGCGCGCGAAGGTGAACGAGAACAGCGTGATCGGCCGCGGCTGCACGATCGGCGCCGGCGCAACGGTCAACGCGCACCTAAAGCTGTGGCCCGACAAGTGGGTCAACCCGGGCTCCATCGTCTCGATGTCGCTGATCTACGGGCAGAAATGGCCCGGCTCGCTGTTCGGCTCGGGCGGCATCAGCGGCCTTGCGAACTTAGAGATCACGCCGGAGTTCGCGCTCAAGCTCGGCCAGGCGTTCGGGACGTCGCTCAAACCCGGCCAGACCGTGATGACGAGCCGCGACACGCACCCGGCGGCGCGCGTGATGAACCGCTGCATCATCTCGGGCCTGCTCGCCGTCGGCGTGAACGTGCTCGATCTGCGCTCGTACCCGCTCCCGCTCGCGCGCTACGCGGTGCGCGTCGGCAGCGACGGCGGCGTGCACGTGCGCGTCGCGACGGATGATCCCAACGCGATCGTGTTCGAGTTCTTCGACCACACGGGGATCGGCATCGACAAAGGCGCGGAGCGCAAGGTCGAAAACCTGTTCTTCCGCGAGGACTTCCGGCGCACGGCGATGGACGACGTGGGCCGCCTCGACTTTCCGTCGCGCGCGCTCGAGCGCTACTCCGGCGCGTTCGTGAAGGCGCTCGACGCGCACGCGCTGCGCGAGGCGAACTTCCGCGTGGTGATCGACTACGCGTTCGGCAACGCGTCGATCGTGCTGCCGCAGATCCTCGGCGGACTGGGCGTCGAGCAGATCGCGCTCAACGCCTATTTCGACGCGAGCAAAGTGCGCACGTTCCGCGAAGACCGGGAGCGCCATCTGGGGCAGCTCGCGTCGGTGGTGACGTCGCTCGAGGCGAACCTCGGCGTGCTGATCGACGCGGACGGCGAAACCGTCACGCTGGTCGACGACGCGGGCGAGATCGTGGGCCGCAACCGGTTGATGGCGCTGCTGGTGCTCCTCGTCGCGCGCGCGAAGCACGGCGCGCGCATCGGCATGCCGCTCACCGTTCCGACCGTGGTGGACCGCATCGCCGCCGACAACGGCGCGGAGATCGTGCGCACGCGCAGCGACCGCCGCTCGCTGATGGAGCTCGCGGAGCGCGAAGGACCCGCGCTGGCGTTCGCGGGCGGGATGAACTACGAGCTGATCTTTCCCGAGTTCCAGCCGGCGTTCGACGGCATCTACGCGACCGCGAAGATCATGGAGCTGCTCGCCGCGGAGCACCACAAGCTCTCGGAGCTGGTCGCGATGCTGCCGCCTTGGCACGTCGCCGGGCGCGTCGTGCCGTGCCCGTGGGACCGCAAAGGCGCGGTCATGCGCTCGCTGCACGACGAAGCGGCGCACAGCGGCAACGGCAAAGTGGAAACGCTGGACGGCATTCGCCTTCCGCGGCCCGACGGCTGGGTGCTGGTACTTCCCGATGCTACCGGCGCGTCGGTGAACGTGTGGGCCGAAGGCGCGTCGGACGACGAAGCGTCGCGCTACGCGGACGAGATCGTCGCGCGCGTTCGCGCGATCGCGGCGGCATGATCTAGCGGCGCGCGCCGCGGTTCTTCCAAAAGACGCGCCCGGCCCAACGGGTCTCGAGCGCGTAGTACGCGCGCCGCTGCACGGCGTACGCGTCAAAGGCGCGCCGCACGCCGTCCGCATACGCGCCGAGCGCCGTCGGATCGCCGCCGAGCGCGCGATCGACGGCCTCGGCCAGCGGGCCCGCATCGCGCAGCGCTTTCGTGATGCCGTAACCGGACAGCGGATCGTACGCGGCCGCGGCATCGCCGGCCGCAGCCCAGCCGTCACCCGCCGCACGAGCGCGCACGGAAGACGGCACGTGCACGACGTGCGACTCGACGATGCTTCCGTTTCCGATGCGCGCACAGGTGAGCGGCGCCTGCGCGAGCTGCTCAGCGAGCCCGACGCCGTCGTTCGCGTAAAGCGCAGGGTCCGTGAGAAACGCG
>JAXDMB010000385.1:0-16635 GCA_034666325.1 Vulcanimicrobiota bacterium | reverse complement strand
GCGACGCGCGACGTGATCGAAGGCGAGGAGCGCTTGCGCGCGGCGCTCACGCACGATGCGGTGCTGCACTCCAACTCGCCGGCGAAGCTGATCCACGATCTGGTGATCCCGGAGCGCGCGCTCGACGACGTAGCGATCCTCACCTTGGCGCTGGGCCGCGAGACGCACTGGGCGTTCGAGTCGGTCGACGCGCTCGCGGCGCAGAGCGTGCGCTCGTCGTTCGTCGCGGCGCTCGCGCGCGAAGCGTCCGCGGACTCCGATCTCGGCGCCGCGGAGCTGATCTTCGGCGAGCTGATCGGCAACGTCGTGCGCTATGCGCCGGGACCGATCGACATCGACTTGGAATGGATCGGCGCCGTTCCGGTGCTGCACGTCCTCGACCGCGGCGGCGGCTTCGACCTGCGCTCGACGCTGCCGGAAGACGTGATGAGCGAGCGCGGGCGCGGCCTCTACATCGTCTCGGTGCTGGGCACCGATCTTCGTGCCGACAGATTACCGGGACGCGGGAATCATGTGCGCGTCGTGCTGCCCATCCGGAGGCGTCAGGTTTGAGCCCGAGCAAGCGAGGGTATTCCCGCCTCCAGAGGGAGGGTCCCGTTCTGGCTGCACGGACGGGTCGGTGAGCGCGATCGAAGATCGACGTTTGGCAGCCTCGTTGCGCCTGCTGGTCGCCGCGAGCCGCGAGCTTGCCGCTTCCTTCGACTACGCACAAACGCTGACCGCGGTCGGGCGCCTCGTCGCGCCCGCGTTCGCCGACGGCTTCTCCGTGGACGTCGACGAGGGCGAGATTCGCACGACCGTCGCGCGCACCGGCGCCGCCGGCGCGGACGCGCAAGCGTACCCGCTGGTCGCGCGCGGCAAGTCTCTGGGCGCGATGCGCATCTCCGGCGCCGCGCCGTCGAGCGATGCGAACAGCGGTTTGGAGATCTGGGACGAGCTCGCGCTGCGCGTCGCCGTGTCGGTCGATGCGGCGCAAGTGTACGCGCGCGAGCACCATGTCGCCGACACGCTGCAGCGCGCGCTGCTGCCCGAGCGCCTGCCGGTGGACGACCGGCTCGCGTTCGACGCAGCATATCTGCCCGGTGCGGAAGAAGCGATCGTCGGCGGCGACTGGTACGACGCGTTCCGCCTCCCCGACGGGCGCATCGCGTTCTCGATCGGCGACGTCGCGGGCCACGGGCTGCGCGCGGCGATCGTGATGGGCGAGGTGCGCCAGGCGTTCCGCGCGGCGGCGCTCAACCCGAACTCGCCGTCGCTCGTGCTCGAGCGCGCGAACACGATCGTCAACATGCGCACGAATCCGGTGATGGTCACCGCGATGTTCGGCATCGTGGACCCGCGCGAGGGGACGATCACGTACGCGTCGGCCGGCCATCCCGCGCCGGTGCTCGCGCTGCCGTGCGGCACGGTGCAGGTGCTGCCGAAGGACGGCGTTCCGCTCGGCATCGTCGATCAGATCGACGCGACGGACTGGACCTTCACGCTGCCGCCGGGCGCGCTGTTCGCGGTGTACACCGACGGTTTGATCGAGTACTCGCGCGACGTTCTCGCCGGCGAGCGGCGGCTGATCGAAGCGGTGCGCGAAGGCGTGGCGCATCACGACGCGGAGCCCGCGCGCGCCCTGGTGCAGCGCGTGTTCGCGCACACCGCGAACACCGACGACGTCGCGACGCTGACCGTCGCGGCCGCGGACGTGCGCGGAACGTCGTTCTCGTTCACGTTCACGGCGATGCCGGCGGCGGTTCCGCTGGTGCGGCGCAGCCTCGACCGCTATGCGGAGCACCTCGGTCTCGACGACGACCGCCGCTTCTCGCTGCTGGCCGCCAGCGGCGAGGCGATCGCGAACGCGGTCGAGCATGCGTACCTCGGCTCGCCCGGCATCGTGCGCGTGCACGCGAACCTGCAGGACGACACGCTGCACGTCACGATCGAGGACGAGGGAAAGTGGAAGCCGGCGCAACGCCGCGACGAGCGCGGCCGCGGGTTGCCTCTGATGCGCGCGCTGATGGACGGCGTCGAGATCCGCACGCACCAGGCGCGCACCGAAGTGCGGCTCACCATGGCGCTGCACGAAGGCCGCGTGCCGGTCTGAGCGGACCCTGCCCACGCGAACCGCTGGTTCGAGGTGCCTGCTGTTTGATGAGGAAACGTTAGGTCAAACGTCCCATCGCCGTGCGCGGGACCTGCTGATCCGCCAAATGTACGGGTATGACATTTCCATGCTCGCCGGCACCGCGGAGAAAAACCGATTCCTGAGCGCGCTCGGGCCGATGACGCGCTCGCTGTTCGAGACGCGCATGACCGCGCACGGCGGCGGGATCGGCGACGTTCTGCAGCCGCCGAACTCGGCGATCGACGCGGTGTGGTTCCCGCTGTCCGGAATCGTCTCGACCTTGCGCCCGCTCGAGGGCGACACGAACGTGGAGGTGGATGCCGCGGGCGCGGAGGGCTTCCTGGGCATCGAGCTCGTGCTCGGCGCGCGGCGCACGCCGGACACGTGGATCGTGCAGTCGCCGGGGCGGTTCGCGCGCTTGGACACGCAAGTGTTCATCGACGCGCTCGACCGCGATCCGATCCTGCGCGACGCGGCGCGGCGGTACGTGTGCGCCGTGCAAGCCATTCGCGGCCAGTGGGTGGCGTGCAACGCGCGGCACACGATCGAGCAGCGGCTCGCGAAGTGGCTGCTCACGACGCGCGACCGCGTGGGCGCCGAAATTCAGATCACCCAGGACATCGTCGCGATGATGCTCGGCGTGCGGCGTGCGAGCGTCGTCACCGTGCTCGGCCGCTTCGTCGACGACGGTCTCGTCGCGCACGGGTATGCGCGCGTGCGCGTCGTGGACGACGCCGGGCTCACCGCGGTGTCGTGCGCGTGCTACGCCAAGGCTGCGGAGTTCTTGCGCGCGGGGCTCGCCGCATAGGAGATTCCCGCCGCATCGAGGTCGGCGCGCATCGCCGCGGAGATCGCGTCCCACGTCGCGGCGCGCGCCTTCTCGTCCGCGCGCCGCGCGCGTTCCGTGTCGCCCTGGCGCGCGCGCTCGACCAGCGCGACGAAGTCGTCGCGGTCGCGCGCGACGTACACGACGCCGGCATGATCCTCCACCACGTCCGGAACCGCGGTGCTCACCACCGGGCGGCCCGCCGCGAGATACTCAAGCGTCTTGGTCGGCGAGATGTTGTCGGTGTGCTCGTTCAGCGCGAACGGCATCAGCGCGACGTCGAAGCCCGCGAGCAGCGCCGGCAGCTCGTCGTAGCCGCGCTTGCCGAGGTACGCGATGTTCGCGCGCCGCGGCAGCGTGGACTCATCGATCTTCACCACCGGACCGACCATCGCCACCGTCGCCTCCGGCGCTGCCGCCGCCAGCGCGTCGACCAGCTCGAGATCGATGCGCTCGTCGATCACGCCGACATATCCGAACACCGGGCGGCCGCGGTACGGCGCGAGATCCGCATGCGGCTGCGCCGTGCGCGCGCGCTCGAAGTGCTGCACGTCAACGCCGCTCGGATAGCAGAAGGGGTTGCGCGTGCGGCGCTCGACGCTGCGGAACAGCGAGCGCCCACCGCTGAACACGACGTCCGCGCGCTGCAGAACGTCGCGCTCGCGCGGCCCGATGCGCGCGTCGGCGTGCGCGAACTTCGCGAGCTCGTCCATCTTGTCGAACACGAGCGGCGCGCCGGGGAACGCGTCGGCGAGCGCGAGCATCATCGGCGTGTAGAGCCAGACGAGCGGACGCCGTTCGCCGGCGAGCGCGCGCACCGCCGCGACCCCACGACGGTCGAGCGCATCGTCCGGCAGCGTGACGCGGTGCGGCGTCACGACGGTGACGCCGTCCTGCTCCGTGATGACGTCTTCATCGCGGTCGGAAGCCAGGGGTTCTTCGAGCACGATCACGGGCACGTCGCGCGCGATGCGCGCGAGCAGGTGATTCGGCCGCTGCCACACGCCTGCCCAGCGAAGGTGCAGGCCCACCACGATGACATCGACTGGATCGTACGGAATCGGACGTTCTCCCATGGAAAAAGCAAGCTAGCATAACGGGCGATTTTGCGGGGGTATAGGCGACTTACCCCTCCGAGGCACTCTTGAACGACTCGCGTCGTCGGACGCGGGTGGAATTGATGTATAGGTGTACGATTTTCTCGTAGTCGGCGCCGGCTTGGCCGGCAGCACGATCGCCGAACGGCTCGCGAGCCAGCTCGGTGCGACGGTCTTGGTGATCGACAAACGTCCGCACGTCGCGGGGAACACCCACGATCCGCTCAACGCGGAGGGGTTGCGGTATCACCAGTACGGTCCGCACATCTTCCACACCAACGCCGAGCACGTCGTCGAGTATCTCAGCGCGTTCACCGAGTGGCTGCCGTACGAGCACCGCGTGCTCGCGCGGGTCGACGGCATGCTCGTGCCGATTCCGATCAACCGTACGACGATCAACCGCCTCTACGATCTCGATCTGGACGCCGGCGGCGTGGAGAAGTTCCTCGCGGCGCGCGCCGAAACGCTGCCGCGCATCGAGAACTCCGAGCACACGATCCTCTCGCGCGTCGGCCGCGAGCTCTACGAGAAGTTCTTCCGCGGCTACACCCGCAAGCAGTGGGGGCTCGACCCGTCCGAGCTCGACGCGACCGTGTGCGGGCGCATCCCGACGCGCACGAACGACGACGACCGGTACTTCACCGACAGCTTCCAGGCGATGCCCAAGGACGGCTTCACCGCGATGGTCGGCAAGATGCTCGCGAACCCGCGCATCGAGGTCGTCACCGGCTGCGACTTCGCGTGGATCTTGGACCGCGCGCGGTTCAACCACGTGATCTACACCGGCCCGATCGACGAGTACTTCGAGTACAAGTTCGGCAGCCTGCCCTATCGGTCGCTGCGCTTCGAGTTCGAGACGCGCGACGTCGCGTGGGTGCAGCCCGTCGGCTGCGTGAACGAGCCGGATGAAAGCGTGCCGTTCACGCGCACGACCGAGTACAAGCACCTCACCGGCCAGCAGCACGCGAAAACCATCCTGAGCCGCGAGTACGCGAGCTCGGAAGGCGATCCGTTCTATCCGATTCCGCGGCCCGACAACCGCGAGCTCTACCGCAAGTACGCGACGCTCGCCGGCGCGCAGCGCCACGTCACGTTCGTGGGCCGGCTCGCCGAGTACAAGTATTTCAACATGGACCAAGTCGTCGCATCGGCGCTGGTCACGTTCGAGGAGCTCGCCCGCACCGCGGCCGTCGCTTCCTAAAGAAGGCCCCGTGCAGCAGCTTCCCGAGATCTGGGCGTCGCCCGAGCCCACCGTCGCGCGCATCGACCAAACGCGCACGCGCGACCAGTTGCGCGAGACGGGTCACGAGGCGCGCGAGAGCGACATCGACTTGCTCGCGGGCCTCGGCGTGCGCGCGACGCGCTATCCGGTGCTGTGGGAGAAGGTCGCGCCGCACCACCCGCACGTGCGCGACTACGGCTGGGCCGCGCGGCGCCTGAACGCGCTGGCCGAACGCGGCGTCGAGCCCATCGTCACGCTGCTGCACCATGGCAGCGGTCCGGCGTACACGAGCTTGGTGGACCCGCACTTCCCGCGGCTGTTCGCGGACTACGCCGCCGCGACGGCGCGGCGGTTTCCGTGGGTGAAGCGGTGGACCCCGATCAACGAGCCGCTCACGACGGCGCGCTTCTCGACGCTGTACGCCGCATGGTACCCCAACACGTTCTTCGACCACGCCGCGTTCGCGCGCGCGATCGTGAACGAAGCGCTGGCGATCGCGCTTGCCGCGGAACGCATCCGCGACGTGATCCCGGACGCGACGTTCGTGCTGACCGAGGACTTGCAGGCCTTCACCGCGGCCGACGAGCGCGTCGAATCGTACGTCGCGCACAAGCGCGAGCGCATGTTCTTGTCGTGCGAGCTGCTGCAGGGCCGCATCGCGGACGGGCATCCGATGCACGCGTATCTCGTCGAGAGCGGTATCCCGCCGGCGGAGCTCGCGCTGCTCGAGCGCCGGCCGCAGCCGCCCGACGTGATGGGCTGGAATTACTATCCCAACTCCGAGCGGTGGCTGGAGAGCGACGGCGCAGGCGGACACCGCAATCTCGGCGTCGTGGATCTCGCTCCGGAGCGGCTCGACATGCGGCCGCTGCTGCGCGCCGCGCACGCGCGCTTGAACGTACCGTTCGCGCTCTCGGAAGTGCACGTGATCGGCAACGAGCGCGAGCGCGCGCGCTGGATGCTGCACCGGTTCGCGGACGCGCTCGCCGTGTGCGACGACGGCGTTCCGGTCGTCGCGTTCGGGGCCTGGGCGGCGTTCGGCATGGTGGACTGGGTATCGCTGCTGCGCCGCAACGAGCAGATCGCGGAAGACGGCGTCTTCACGTTCGCGGGCCCGCGCCAGCGGCCGCAGCGCACGCTCGTCGCCGACGTCATCGAGGAGCTCGCCGCCGGGCGAATCCCCAGCGCGCCGGCCGAGCCGGCGTGGTGGGAGCGTGACCGCACCGCCGTCGCCTGACACGTTCCGGCTCACGAACGGCGTCGTCGAGCTGCACGTGCCGGCGGCGTACGGCCCGCGCGTCTCGCACTACGGCTTCGCGGGCGAACCGAACGTATTCGGCGACGCGCCCGACGCGCAGCGCGAGACGCCGCACGGAACGTGGCGCGCGTACGGCGGTCATCGTCTGTGGGCCGCGCCGGAGAGCTTTCCGCAGACGTACACGGTCGACGACCGGCCGCCCGAGATACAGTCGTCGGAACGGCGCATCGCCGTGCGCCGCGCGCACGACCCGCAGACCGGCTTGATCGCGAGCATCGAGATCGAGCTGGAGCCGTCGGGCACGGGCGCCGTCGTGAAGCACACGCTCGAGAACCAGGGTGCGCAGCCGCAGCGCCTCGCGCCGTGGGGACTCACCGTCGTGCGGCCCGGCGGCGTCGCGCTGATTCCGAATCCCGAGCGGCGCAGCCAGCGCGAAGCTCTTCTTCCGGCGCGCACGATGTCGCTGTGGAGCTACACCGATCTGTCCGATTCGCGGTTCGCCTTGGGACCGGAGTTCCTGCGGCTGCGCTGCGATCCGGCTCGCGCGGCGCCGAACAAGATCGGCGTCGCGTGCGAGCGCGGCTGGTTCGCCTATCTCGTGGATCGAACGGCGTTCGTCGTGCGCACGGATTTCGAGACCGCCGGGGAGTATCCCGACCGCGGCTGCTCGGTGGAGATTTACACGGAAGGCGGCTTCTGCGAGGTCGAGACGCTCGCGCCGCTCGCCGTGGTGCCGCCCGGTGCCGGCGCGCACCACACGGAGCGCTGGTCGCTGGTCGCAGACGTCGATGCGCAAGACGACGCGTCGCTCGCGCGCATCCTGGGCAAGCACGTCGCAGAGTGAGCGACGAAACGCGCGAGCCCGGGATGGTGAAGGAGCAGATCACGCTCCCCGACGGCCGCTACCTGGTGTACTACACCTTCGCCGAAGCCGGTGCCGAGGGCGAGGTCCCCGCTTGAGCGAGCTGCGCTGGCATCCGCTCTTGGGCGAGTGGGTTGCGACCGCGACGCAGCGGCAAGACCGCACGTTCTTTCCGCCCGAGGATTACTGTCCGCTGTGTCCGACCAAGCCGGGGAAGTTCCCGACCGAGGTGCCGGCCGAGACGTACGACATGGTGGTGTTCGAGAACAAGTTTCCGTCGCTGCAGCGCAATCCGCCGCCGCCCGCGGTGCAGGGCACGGAGCTCGAGCCGGTCGAGCCGTCGCGCGGCGCGTGCGAGGTGGTGCTCTACACGCCGGATCATCATGCGACGCTTGCGGGCCTGCCGGTCGCGCGCATTGAGCACCTCGTGCGCGTGTGGCGCGACCGCACGCGCGTGCTGGGCGCGCGCGACGAAGTCGTGCACGTGTTTCCGTTCGAGAACAAAGGCGCGGCGATCGGCGTGACGCTGAGCCACCCGCACGGGCAGATCTACGCGTATCCGTTCGTTCCGCCGGTGGTGCTGCGCGAGATCGAGCGCGCGCGCGCGCATCAGGCGGCGACGCAGCGGTGCTTGTTCTGCGACGTGCGCGACCGCGAGCGCGACGACGGCCGCCGCATCGTCGCGGAAGAAGACGGCTGGGTGGCGTACGTGCCGTTCTTCGCGCGCTATCCCTACGAGACGCACCTCGTCCCGACGCGCTGCGTGCGCACGCTGCCCGACCTGGACGAAAGCGAGGTGCGCGGTCTCGCCCGCATTCTCAAGCGCGTGCTGGCCGGTTTCGACGCGCTGTTCGACGTGTCGTTCCCGTACATCATGGCCGTCCACCAAGCGCCCAAGACCGGCGATCCGTACCATCTCCACATCGAGTTCTATCCGCCGATGCGCAGCGCGACGCGCCTGAAATTCCTGGCCGGATCGGAAGCCGGCGCGGGCATGTACATCAACGACACGCTTGCCGAGGAGAAAGCTGCGGAGCTGCGCGCGAAGGTCCCCGCAGTTCGTCCTGAGCCCGTCGTATGATCGAGCTGAACGGCTTGCGCGACGCGTTTGCGCGCGTGAGCGATCGCGCGCCGCGCTTCTTCCGCGCGCCGGGGCGCGTGAACCTGATCGGCGAGCACGTCGACTACAGCGAAGGGTTCGTGCTGCCGCTGGCGATCGACCGCGCGACCGTCGTCGCCGCCGCACCGCGCGACGACCGCATCGTGCGCGTCCGCTCGCTCGACGAAGAGCCGGCCGCGGAGTTCGATCTCGACGCGCCCGATCCGAGGCCCGCACGGGTGTGGAGCGACTACGCGCACGGCGTCGCACTCGCGCTCGCGCGCCGCATCCCGGTGGGCGGCGCCGATCTCGTGCTGCGCACGACGGTGCCGATCGGCGCCGGGCTGTCGTCGTCCGCGGCGCTCGAGCTCGCGGTCGGTCTCGCGCTCGTGACGCTCTCGGGCGCGTCGCTCACGCCCCACGAGCTCGCGCACGCTGCGCAGGAGGCGGAGAACGGCTTCGTCGGGTTGCGCAGCGGCATCATGGACCAGCTCGCGTCGGCGCTCGGCGTGCGCGACAACGCGCTGCTGATCGACTGCCGCACCGAAGAAGTCAGCCCCGTGCCGCTGCCGCCCGGTGCGGCGGTCGTCATCGCCGACTCCGGCGTGAAGCACGAGCTCGCCGGGTCCGCGTACAACGACCGGCGCGCGCAGAGCGAAGAGGCGGCGCGGCGGTTCGGCGTGCGGACGCTGCGCGACGTCTCGCTCGCCGAGTTCGCGCGCCGCTCGGCGATGCTGCCCGAACCGCTGCGCCGCCGCGCGCGGCACGTGGTGGGCGAGAACGCGCGCGTGCTCGCCACGGTCGTCGCGCTGCGCGAGGGCGATCTCGCGACCGCGGGCGCGCACATGTACGCGTCGCACGAGTCGCTGCGCGACGATTACGAGGTGAGCGCCCCCGAGCTGGACCTGCTCGTGGACACGGCGCGGCACGTCGAGGGTGTGTACGGCGCGCGCATGACCGGCGGCGGATTCGGCGGGTCGATCGTCGCGCTCGTTCGCCGTGACGCCGTCGGCTCGCTGGCGCAGGCGCTCGAGTCGGCATACGCGGCGCGCTACGCACGTAAACCTTTGGTTACAGAAGTTCGCGCCTCGGACGGCGCGGCGATGATTGGGTAAGAAAACACGTTTTCAAGCTCAAGATGATCGGCATTGCCGCCGATTCCATCAACGAGCGAGTACGTGGCAGTTTCCTTTCCGAAGCCGCTCCAAGCGGCATTTCTTGGGAAGTATCGCAATCCGGTCCGCCCCGGAGACTTTCCCGACCCCTCGGTGATCCGCGTCGGCGCGAAATTCTACGCCGTCACGACGTCCACCGACTGGGCGCCGTTCTTCCCGATCTTCCGGTCGTCGGATCTCGTCGACTGGGAGCTCGTCGGACACGTTTTCGCCGAGCGCCCGGACTGGTGCGCGGGGAACTTCTGGGCGCCCGACTTCGCGGAGAAGGACGGGCGCTTCTACGTTTACTACACCGCGCGCAAGAAAGAAGGCGCGCTGTGCATCGCGGTCGCGACGGCGGACCGGCCCGAAGGCCCGTTCACCGATCACGGGCCGCTGATCGGCCAGCGCTACGGCTCGATCGACGCGATGGCCGCCGACGACGCCGACGGCTCACGCTGGCTGCTCTGGAAAGAAGACGGCAACGCGCACAACCGCCCGACGCCGATCTGGGCGCAGCGGCTTTCCGACGACGGTTTGGTGCTGGTCGGCGAGTCCGTCGAGCTGCTGCGCAACGACGCGCCGTGGGAAGGCCGGCTGGTGGAAGCGCCGCACGTGATCCGGCGCAACGGCTGGTTCTACATGTTCTATTCCGGCAACGCGTGCTGCGGCGAGGACTGCGCCTACGCGGTCGGCGTCGCGCGCGCGCGCTCGCTCGCCGGGCCGTGGGAGAAGTGCCCGCAAAACCCGATCCTGGCGGGCAACGACGCGTTCCGCTGCCCCGGCCACGGCGCGCCGGTGGACGACGGCAAGGGCAACTGGTACTACCTCTATCACGCGTACGAGGCGCGGCCCGACGCGATCTACGTCGGCCGCCAGCTCTGTCTCGACGCGATCCGCTGGAACTACGACGGCTGGCCCTCGATCAACGGCGGCCAGGGTCCGAGCCGCGTCGCCGACGCGCCGTTCCCGGCTGAGCGCCGCGCCGCGCACCGCGAGCGCTGGGCCGCCGACTTCACCCTGCCGCTGGACCGCGGCTGGCAGTGGCCTCAGTCCGGCGCGCCCCGCATGAAGCTCGACCGCGGGGCGCTCGTGCTCACCGCCCAGCATCCGCGGCGCGCGTCGGACCCGCTGGCCGCGGTGGCGGCGCGCACGGTCATCACCGGTGACTATGCCGCGACCGCGGTGGTGGATGCTCGGACGCAAGCCCCGGGGACGCTCGCGTCGCTGTGCGCGTACGGGTCGCACCGCGACGCGCTCGGTATCGGCGTGCGCGACGGCATCGTCACCGTGTGGCGCCGCCGCGGCGGCCGGCTCGTGGAGCTCGCGCTCGCCCGCGTTGCGCGCGAGAAGATCCACCTGCGCTGCACGGCGCTGGAGGGCCGCGCCTACCGCTTCGCTTTCAGCCGCGACGGCCGGAGCTGGACCACCCTGGGCGGCCGGCTCGACGGCTCCTGGCTGCCGCCGTGGGACGCGGGCGTGCGAATCGCGCTCGCGGTGGGCGGTACGACGGGTGCGTCGGCACGCTTCACCGCGCTCGAGTTCGTTCCGATGGCCGCGCCGGTGACCCGGATCGAGGGCCTCAAACCGCGGCGCGTGCGGTTCGCGGAGATGCTCGCGAAGGTCGCTCCAGGCCGTTCCCAGCGCCACGAACGGTCCAGCTGAAGCGCACGTTTGCCCGGTGCGGACGCGGGTACCATGCGAGCGTGGGTTCGTCCGATCCCCCGTCGGACAGGGAGCTCGAGGAGGCAGACGCGTGGACAATCTGGTGCTGTGCCCGTGCGGGCACTCGCTCGCGAATCACGACTACGCGGGATGCTCGGGCGATCGGTTGCGCCATTGCACGTGCGCCCGGGACCGCCACTCCGCGCTCGAGGCGGCGGTCGACAGCGTCCGCACCGCGCCGGTGTACGGCGGCGGTTACGCGATCTCGCGGAGCGACGACGCCGCGTAACACTGCGATCCGTTTCGATCTGACGCCCGCCCGGGTTTTCCCCCGAGGCGGGCGTTTTCGCGACTGCGACACGGCCCTTGACGCCCCGCGTCGCCCGGTGATAGGATACGGCCCTATGCCTCTCGGCGGATAGCGGCATATACGAAGAGAGCGAGGACCCTCACTCCGGTGGGTCGGTCCTTGCCTTTTCGCGTTTACCGGCCCCGAGCGCGCGTGAGCCCACGCAGGAAGACCCCCAAGAACAGAATGGCGACGAAGACGACGGCGGACAAACCCAAGACGACGCGCAGCCGCAAGAAGACCGACGCGGCGCCGGCGGCACCGAACGGGTCCGGTACCGCGGTCAAGCAAGAGAACATCGCGAACGCGAGCTTCCACGTGCCCGAGGAAGCTTTCACCGTCGAGCTCCCCGAGGACCCAGGTGCCAAGCGCGAACGCCACTCGTTCGCGAAGATTACCGACGTTCTGCAGCTGCCCGATCTCATCGAGCTGCAGAAAGCTTCCTTCAAATGGTTCATCAACGACGGCCTGAAGGACGCGTTCGAGTCGATCTCGCCGATCAAGGACTTCACCGGCAACCTGGTGCTCGAGTTCGGCGACCACAGCCTCGGTGAGCCCAAGTATACCGTTGAAGAGTGCCGCGAGCGCGACATGACCTACAGCGCGCCGCTTCGCGTGCGCGTTCGCTTGATCACGGCCGAGTCGGGCGAGATCAAAGGCATCCCGGACCAAGAGATCTTCATGGGCGATTTCCCGCTCATGACCGACAAGGGCACGTTCATGATCAATGGCGCGGAGCGCGTGATCGTGAGCCAGCTCGTGCGCTCGCCGGGCGTGTACTTCCTCGCGGACAAGGACACGAACAACCGCGACACGTTCAACGCGACGATCATCCCCAACCGCGGCGCCTGGATCGAGTTCGAGACCGACAACGGTACGAAGAACGACGAGACCGAGGGCACGATCGGCGTTCGCATCGACAAGAACCGCAAGATCTACGCGACGACGTTCGTGCGCGCGCTGTCGCGCCCCGAGCTCGGCCACGAGTGGGAATCGGACGAAGCGATCCTGGCGCTGTTCGACAACTCGCCCTTGATCGCGAACTGTCTCGAAAAAGACAAGGACATCAAGACCAAGGAAGACGCGCTCAAGGAAATCTACAAGAAGCTGCGTCCCGGCGAGCCCGAGAACGCCGAGAACGCCGAGAAGCTGCTCGAGTCGCTGTTCTTCGACGAGAAGCGCTATGATCTCGCGGGCGTCGGCCGCTACAAGCTGTCCGGCAAGCTCGAGCGCGAGTACGTCGCGGCGACGCTGCGCATTCCCGCGATCGACAAGAAGGCGCTCACGCGCGAGGACATGATCGCGGTGCTCCGCCGCCTGATCAAAGTCCAGGCGCGCACGATCAACAAGGACGACATCGATCACCTCGGCAACCGCCGCATCCGGTCGGTCGGCGAGCTGCTGCAGAACCAGTTCCGCGTCGGCTTGCTGCGCCTCGAGCGCGTCGTGCGCGAGCGCATGACCGTTCAGGACATCGAGACCGTCACGCCGCAGGCGCTGATCAACATCCGCCCGGTGGTCGCGGCGATCAAAGAGTTCTTCGGCTCCTCGCAGCTCTCGCAGTTCATGGACCAGACCAACTCGCTCGCCGAGCTGACGCACAAGCGGCGTCTGTCGGCGCTCGGGCCGGGCGGTCTGTCACGCGAGCGCGCGGGCTTCGAAGTCCGCGACGTCCACCACTCGCACTACGGCCGCATCTGCCCCATCGAGACGCCGGAAGGCCCGAACATCGGTCTGATCGGTTCGCTCGCGACGTTCGCGCGCGTCAACCGCTACGGTTTCATCGAGACGCCGTACCGGGTCGTGAAAGACGGCGTCGTCTCGAATGAGATCCGCTACTTCACGGCCGACCGCGAGGACGAGTACATCGTCGCGCAGGCCAACACCGAGATCGACGCAGCGGGCAAGATCACCGCGACGTCGGTGGTCGCGCGCTATGCCGAGGAATACGTCGAGGAGCCGCCCGAGAAGGTGCAGCTCATGGACGTCTCGCCGAAGCAGATCGTGTCGGTCGCCACGGCGCTGATCCCGTTCCTCGAGCACGACGACGCCAACCGCGCGCTCATGGGCGCCAACATGCAGCGCCAAGCCGTCCCGCTGCTCCGCCCGCAGGCGCCGATCGTCGGCACCGGCATGGAGTACCGCGCGGCCAAAGACTCCGGCGGCTGCGTGCTCGCGCGCGCCCACGGCGAGGTGACCGAAGCCGACGCGCACCGCGTGGTCGTGAAGCACGACGACGACGGGCTGGAGCACGCCTACGACCTGCTCAAGTTCACGCGCTCCAACGCGGGCACGTGCATCAACCAGCGCCCGATCGTCGCGGTCGGCGAAAAGGTCGTGCGCGGCCAGATCCTCGCGGACGGACCGTCGTCGGATGAGGGCGAGCTCGCGCTCGGCCAAAACGTCATGGTCGCGTTCATGCCGTGGGAAGGCTACAACTACGAGGACGCGATCCTCATCTCCGAGCGCATGGTCAAGGACGACCGCTTCACCTCGATCCACATCGAGGAGTACGAGTGCGAAGCCCGCGACACGAAGCTCGGGCCCGAAGAGATCACGCGCGACATTCCGAACGTCGGCGAGGACTCGCTCAAGGATCTCGACGAGAACGGCATCGTTCGCATCGGCGCGGAAGTTCGCCCGGAAGACATCCTGGTCGGCAAGGTGACGCCCAAGGGCGAGACCGAGCTGACGGCGGAAGAGCGCCTGCTGCGCGCGATCTTCGGCGAGAAGTCACGCGAAGTGCGCGACACCTCGCTGAAAGTTCCGCACGGCGAAAAGGGCAAGATCATCGACGTGAAGCGCTTCTCGCGCGAGAACGGCGACGAGCTCAGCCCGGGCGTGAACCATCTCGTCCGCGTCTACGTCGCGCAGAAGCGCAAGATTCTGCAAGGCGACAAGATGGCCGGCCGCCACGGCAACAAGGGCGTCATCGCCAAAGTGCTGCCGGAAGAAGACATGCCGTACATGGAAGACGGCACGCCGGTCGACATCGTGCTCAACCCGCTGGGCGTGCCGTCGCGCATGAACCTCGGGCAGATCATGGAGACGCATCTGGGATGGGCCGCCGCCATGCTTGGCTTCCACATCGCGACGCCGGTGTTCGACGGCGCGCACTCGGAAGACATCAGCGAGTGGCTGCAGGACGCGGGCCTCGCGCCCGACGGCAAGACGTGGCTCCGTGACGGGCGCACCGGCGATCGTTTCGGCCGCCCCATCACCGTCGGCTACATCTACATGCTCAAGCTCGCGCATCTCGTGGACGACAAGATCCACGCGCGCTCGACCGGTCCGTACTCGATGATCACGCAGCAGCCGCTGGGTGGCAAGGCGCAGTTCGGCGGCCAGCGTTTCGGCGAGATGGAAGTGTGGGCGCTCGAAGCGTACGGCGCGGCCTACACGCTGCAGGAGCTGCTCACGGTGAAGTCCGACGACGTCGTCGGCCGCGTCAAGACGTACGAGGCCATCGTCAAGGGCGAGAACGTGATGGAGCCGGGCGTTCCGGAGTCGTTCAAGGTCCTGATCAAGGAGCTCCAATCGCTCGCGCTCGACGTCAAAGTACTGACGGAACAGCGCGAAGAGGTGGAGATTCGCATCCAGGACGACGACATGGCGGAGCGCGCGCAAGAGATCGGGCTGCTGATGGGCGACGAAGATCCGCGCCTGTCGCAAACCGCTCTCGCGGAGCGCGAAGCCGAACGTGACCGCCTGTCGCAGGCCGCTGCCGCAGCGGTCGGCGTTCCGGTGGAAGGTGACGAGCCCGAAGGCGAAGTCGCCGGCGCGGTCGAGGAAGAGCCCGAAGAGGAAGAGGAAGAGCTCGACGACGCCGCACCGCTCGTCAGCGCCGCTCCGGCGCGCGGCGGGCGTGCGCCCGACGACGATCTGCTTCCGACGAGCCCGCTCGGCGGTCTGCGCGCGACGATGACGGATGACGGCGAGATCGTCGTCGATGAAGTCGTCGACGAAGACGTGCCGGCGGTCGCGGAAGAGGAAGGCGAAGACGAAGGCTACGTGCTCGAGGAAGAGGACGAAGACTACAAGGAAGAAGAGGAAGAGGACGAAGGTCCGCTCGCGCACTCGACCGACGACGACTACTAGTCGCTGACGCGAGCGCAAAACGAAGCCCCGGGTGCGTTGCACTCGGGGCTTTTTTCTTTGGCTTCAGTGGTTGGAGGCGGGGGAGCGACGTTGCTGCTGCGGGGACGCTCCCTGCGCGCTTCCTGCGCTTCGGTCGCTCGGCGCTCCGTCGCTCTCGCGCATCCTGCGCTCCGCGACTACGCGACGCCCCTCCGCAGCAACGTCGCTCCCCCGCCTCCCGGCATCGTTGCGGGGCGGTGCACGACGCGTTTGCGCGGGTGGCGCGGTTCGCGCTGGGGGTTTTTGTTCCGGGCCTGGTGTTGGCGCGGTGCCCAGTGACGCTAAGAGCCGGTTCGTGATTTCCGCTATTTCTTTGATTGCGGTGTCGAACGCGGCGCCGTTTGCGCGTGATGGGGTGCGGTAGCCGGACAGTTTGCGGACGTATTGGCGTGCGGCGGCTTCGACATCGCCCGTTGTCGGGTTGGGGTTCGCGTCGCGAAGCGTGCGGATGCTGCGGCACATATGGCTGGTCCTCGACGATCGGTGTCCGGCGGAAAGCGGAAAACGGAAGAGGGCCGTGCGCTACACCCAAGTCGCACGACCCTCCTTCCGGCCCACACCCGATAGGGGCCTACCCGCGTGCCATTTCCCGACGCCCGACGGTTCGTGGCGCGTCCAACATCGCTATCATCGCGTCGACCACTTCGGCGTCCCACTGGGTGCCGCGGCCTTCACGAAGGATCTCCATCGCCTCGCGCTGTGCGATCGCGGGGCGATACGGTCGATTACTGATCATCGCGTGGAACGCGTCGGCAACCGCCACGACGCGCGCCTCGAACGGGATCTGCTCACCCTTCAGCCCGTAGGGATAACCTCTGCCGTCCCAGCGCTCGTGGTGCGCGCGCACGTTCGG
>JAXDMB010000384.1:0-2647 GCA_034666325.1 Vulcanimicrobiota bacterium | reverse complement strand
CTGCTGCGCGCGTTCGCCGACGAATCGCTCCTCGACGGCGCGTACGACGGCGCGACGGCCGCGGCTACCTCTGGCACGAGTTCGGCGACGTCCACCTGTTGCTCTGACCCACCGGCGCTCGGCGCGTTGAAGCGAACCGGACGCCGCGCCGCGAAGCCGCAGCCTCAGACGCATGGCGAAGATGTATTTCCGGTACTCCGCGATGAACGCGGGCAAGTCGATCGCGCTCCTCCAGGTGGCGCACAACTACGAGGAGCACGGGCGCCGGGTCGTGATCTTCACGGCGGAGCTCGACGACCGTTACGGCGTCGGCTATGTCACCTCACGCCTGGGGCCCAAGCGCAAGTCGCTCACGTTCGATGCGAGCGTCGACTTCATGCGCCATCTCTCCGACGCCGACAACGTCTCGTGCGTGCTTGTCGACGAGGCGCAGTTCCTCACGCCCGATCAAGTGCGCCAGCTCCACCGCATCGCGCACGTGACCGGGATTCCGGTGATCTGCTACGGCATCCGCAGCGACTTCATCGGCGAGCCGTTTCCCGGCGCGGCGTACCTGCTCACGCTGTCCGACAGCATCGAGGAGATCAAGACGATCTGCCCGTGCGGCAAGAAGGCGACGATGAACGCGCGCATCGACGACCACGGCAACCGCATCACCTCGGGTGAGCAGATCGCGATCGAAGGCGAGACGCGCTACGTTCAGCTCTGCGGCGAGTGTTTCTACCTCGGCCTAGCCTAGAGCGCGCGCGTCTCGAGCCTCACTCCCCGCTGCGGCTGCTCATCGAGACGAAGCCGTAGCGCTTCTCGAGGCGCTTGCGGTCTTCAGCGAACATGTCGCGAATGCGCGTCGCCTCGCTGACGGCTGCTGCTTGGTTCTCTACTGCTTGCTTCTCTTTGCGTACCTTTTCGGCCGCGTGTTCTGCGGCCTTGGTCGCTGATTTTGCGCTCATATCCGTTGGTTTCGGATCGATGCAGAGTTACCTGTGAGGCGGCAGCTCGCTCGGTTACGGACGCGCGGACGCCGACGGCGCGGGCGACGTCGCGGGAGCCGGTGAACTGCCGGCTGCCGGCGCGGCGGGCGATGACGCAGGAGCGGCCGATGATGCGGGCGCGGGCGGCGGCGACTCGCCTGCCGCGAGCGGACGGCACACGCCGAGCGCCGCGTCGTCGCCGATGAAGACGCCGACGCGCGTACCGCGCTGGATCGTCGCGTCCTTGCCGTGATGCAGCGAGTCGTAACCGCCGACGGCATAGCCGACGATCGGGATGAGCCCGAGCAACCCCGGTGCATTGGCCGTCGCGCCGATCGCCGTCGACGCTTGATCGTTCGCGCGGTCGATGATCGTGGGCACGTGCTTGCCGTTGTCGAGCAGCAAGAACCGCGTTTCGAGCGCGAGGTAGCCCGCCCGCCCGCCGCGCTCGGCGTGCGAAGCGTTCGCGACGACGCCGTAACCGAGCGTGCCGGACGGAACCACCGTGCCGTCGGGAGCCGTGCGCGGGTCGACGAGCACGAACTTGAACACGTCGCCGGACTTCGAGCGCGACGAGTCGATCGTGTCGTCCATGGCCACGAGCGCGCGCACGCACACCGGGCGCGCATCGGGTTGTCCGGGCGCTTGAGCCGCGGTCGGCGCGCTCGTCATCGCGGCGAGAAGCAGAACGCCGGCCCCGGCGCAGGTCCGCTTGATGGCTGTCATATCTGTATCATCGGTTTTCGCCGCCACCGGTTCAACGCCACGCCGGGGCGGCGCTCGCCGGCTTGGCGTCTCCGCGCGCAAAGACGCCCGGCCGGAGCCGGGCGTCTCGCATCGTTCGCTACGCGGTTCGAAGCGTCAGATCTTGACGCGCGCTTCGAAGTACATGTTGAACGGATAGCCCGGGAACAGCGGGTTGTACGGCGTCGACAGCAGCGGCTGCAGCGCCCAGCCCGGGTTGTAGAGCCCGCCTGAGAGCGGCGTGGGGCCGGAGCCCGCACCGTACGTCGAGGTGTAGTTGCACGCGTGGTTCACCGCGAACGGAACCTTCGTGCCGCCGAAGCAGCGGTTGATGATGTTCGCGAAGTTCCCCACCAGCGTCACCCGTTTGTTCACGTCGTACGTCACCTGCGTGTGCAGCAGGATCTGCGACGGCGAGACGAACGCGCCGATGCCGTCGTACCGCTTGGTGAACGCGTTGGGAACCGAGAGGTAGATCGGGTCGTCGCCGATGCCCTGTTGCAGCACGGGTGCCGTGCCGCCCAGGCCGTTCGAGCGCCCGGAGACGCACGACGTCACGTCGTACGGGGCGCCGCCCGGCGCGCCGTACGGATAGCGCGGATCGCCGGCGAGACCGGACGGGAGCCCCGCACCGCACAGGTTGGGATAGATGCCCGCGGTCGACAGCGGCACGCCGTACCGGTTGCCGCCCGAGAACTGGAGCGCCGGCGTGATCGCGAGCGGACCGCGCTTGTACTGCACGATCAGCGTGGTCACGAACGGCGCGCCGTAGGTGGAGTATCCGCCCGAACCGATGCCGCCGGGCAGCGTGCTGAACGTGGGATAGTTCGCGTTGGGATCGAGCAGCGGCTGCACGGGCGCGTTCCAGTAGGGGTTCGCGATCGTGCCGGCGCCGCAGCCCGGAGCGGCGGCGCCGCCCGGGGTGTAGCACG
>JAXDMB010000383.1:0-4251 GCA_034666325.1 Vulcanimicrobiota bacterium | reverse complement strand
CGCGCGATCGCGGCGAGCGGACCGGTGGTGATGGCGGGGCGTGACATCGGCACCGTCGTGCTGCCGGACGCGCGGTTCAAGTTCTATCTGACGGCGTCGGTCGACGAGCGCGCGCGGCGGCGGCACGCGGAGTTCCAAGACCGCGGCATCGACGTGCCGTTCGACGAGGTGCGCGCGCAGATCGTCGAGCGCGACCGGCTCGACTCGACGCGCATACATTCCCCGCTGCGCGCGGCCGACGACGCGATAACCATCGACTC
Source organism: Vulcanimicrobiota bacterium (assembly GCA_034666325.1). Classification (GTDB taxonomy): domain Bacteria; phylum Vulcanimicrobiota; class Vulcanimicrobiia; order Vulcanimicrobiales; family Vulcanimicrobiaceae; genus Vulcanimicrobium. Next base: position 3,991 of record JAXDMB010000383.1, on the reverse strand, counting down.
CACCGCCATGCAGCCGGCCGACGTGGTGGCGCAGATGCGTGCCGTGATGGACGCCGCGCGCGCGTGACGTTCTACGGCTTCGCGAAGCTCGTCGTCGGGACGATCCTGCGGGTCGGCTTCCGCTACCGCGTCATCGGCGCCGAGAAGGTTCCGCTCACCGGCGGGCTGATCGTCGTCGCGAACCACATCTCGAACATCGACCCGCCGCTGCTCGGCGTGTCGATGCCGCGGCCCGTGTCCTACATGGCGAAGAAAGAGCTGTTCGCGATGCCGCTTCTGAAGCAGATGTTGCCGCATCTGTACGCCTTCCCGGTCGACCGCCAGGCGGGCGGCACGGCGGCGCTGCGGGCGGCGCTGCGCATGCTCAAGGAAGGGCGCTGCGTCGGCATCTTCCCCGAGGGCGGCCGCAACGTGACCGGGACGAACGAGGAGAAGGCGGGCGCCGCGTTCCTCGCGGCGGCCTCCGGCATGCCGGTGGTGCCGGCCGCGATCGTGGGCACTCGCAAGCTCCGGCCGTTCGGCCGGGTGAGCGTGGTGTTCGGCGATCCGATGTACCTCACGCGGAACCGGCAGTCGGACGGAGACGATTTGGAGAAGGGAGCCGCAGCCATCATGCAGCGGATTCGCGCGCTCGAGGAGAGCACTTCGTGATCATCAAGCGGGCCAAGACCCAAGGCTTCTGCTTCGGCGTGGCCATCACGGTCAAGAAGGCCGAGGAAGCAGTCGAGCGTCTCGGCAGCAACGTGACGACGCTCGGCCACGTGGTGCACAACCCGCAGATGGTGGCGCAGCTCGAAGCCAAGGGCCTCAAGAACGCCGACACGGTCGACGAGGTGGACACCGAGGCGATGTTCGTGCGCGCGCACGGCTTGCCGGTCGAGGTCCTCGAAAAAGCCAAGGAGCGCGGCCTCACCGTCATCGACGCGACGTGTCCGATGGTCACGAAGATCCACGTCCAGGCCGAGAAGCTCCGCGACGAAGGCTACAAGATCATCGTGGTGGGCGACCCCAATCATCCCGAGGTGAAGGGGACGCTCTCGCACGTCCCCGGCGCGTGGTGCATCACGAGCCCCGAGGACGTCGCGGCGCTCCCGCGCGCCAGCCGGGTGGGCGTCGTCGTGCAGTCCACCTGGAACGGGCCCGGCTTCACGGACATCGTCCGCAAGCTCAGCGACAAGTACTACGAAGTCCGCGCGATCAACACGATCTGCACCGACACGAAGAACCGGCAGAGCGAGGTCGAGACGCTCTCGCAGGAGGTCGAGGTGATGGTCGTGGTCGGCGGCAAGACGTCCGCGAACACCAAGCACCTCGCCGAGCTCGCCGCGATGAACGGCGCGCGGTCGTACCACATCGAGGGCCCCGACGAGCTGCGCGCCGAGTGGTTCGCCGGCATCGGGACGGCCGGCCTGATGTCCGGCGCGTCCACGCCGGGCTGGCTGGTCGACCGGGTCGCGGACCGGATGGATGAGCTCGCCGCCAGTCCTCGATAGCCTCGAAGCCGCGCTCGAACGGGCCGTGGCCCGGTTCGACGACGGCTCGGCCACCAGCGCGCAGATCCGCTATCACTTCGGCTTCGGCGAGGACGGGCAGCGCGGCAAGCGGCTGCGGTCGCGCCTCGTGCTCGAGGTGGCCGAAGAAGAGGGCGCCGCCGCGGCCGGCGCGCTGGACGCGGCCTGCGCCGTGGAGATCATCCACGAGTTCTCGCTGATCCACGACGATATTGAAGACGGCGACCGGCTGCGGCGCGGGCGCGAGACGCTCTGGTCGCGCTTCGGCCTGGCGCACGGCATCAACGCCGGCGACGCGCTGTGCTCGGTGGCGTACCTCACGCTGCTCGACGCGAGCGGCGCGACCGCGGAGGAAAAGCTCGCGATGAACCGCGTGCTGCTCGCCGCGCACCTGGCGATGTGCAGCGGGCAGGGACGGGACATTGCGTTCGAAACCGAACCGCGGGTGACGATGGAGGACTACCGGGCGATGATCGGCGGGAAGACTGCCGCGCTGTTCAGCGCGGCCTGCGAGCTCGGTGCGCTCGCCGCGGGCGCGGGCCCGGAGCGCGCCGGCGCGTACGCGCGCCTGGGCCGCGCCTACGGGATCGCGTTCCAGATCGAGGACGACGTGCTCGGAACGTGGGGCGACTCCGCGACCACCGGCAAGCCCTGCGGCGCCGACCTCGCGAAGCGCAAGTGGACGTTCCCGGTGGTGTGGGCGCTGGCCGGACCGCCGTCCGGCGCGCGCGAGACGATCGCGGCCGCGTACGCATCGGGCACGCCCCTCACCGCGGCCGACGTCGCCGCGACGGTCGGCGCGCTCGACCGCCTCGACGCGCGCGAGGCTGCGCACCGCGCCGCGCGAGCGGAGCTCGCCGAAGCCGACGCGGTCGCCGCGGCGCAAGAGATCGACCGCAGCGGCCGGGTCCGCGGCTTCTTCCGGCGCGCCGCGCGGCGGGTCGCATGAGCGCGTCCGCCCGCGCCTCGTTCGCGCCGGCGACGGCCGCGCGCGCCGGGCTGCCGCCGCTCGTCATCATCCTGGGCGCCGGGCTGCTGCTGCGGCTGCTGTTCCTCGGCAGCACCGGCTTCCACAACGACGTCGCGGCGTTCGAGTCGTGGACGCTGACGCTGCGCGACAACCCGCCGTGGCTGTTCTACGCGAAGTCCGGGTTCGCCGATTATCCGCCGGGCTATTTCGTCGTGCTGTGGGTGCTCGCGAAAATCTACGCGCTCGTTCCGGGGGTTGCGAACGAAGCGAACCACGGCTGGCCGATTCTCCGCGTGATGGTGAAGCTGCCCGCGATCGCGATGGACCTCGTCAACGCCGGCGTCGTGTACCTCATCGTCCGGCGCTACGCCGCGAAGAACGTCGCGCTGGTCGCGAGCGCGCTGCTGGCGCTCAACCCCGCCGCGATCTACGTGTCGTCGTACTGGGGCCAGGTCGACTCCGTGTCGTGGGGCCTCGTGCTGATCGCGCTGTGGCTCGTGCTGCGCGCGGGCGACGAGCCCGCGAAGACCGTTCCGCGCCTGACGCTCGCGTGGCTCGCGCTCGCGTTCTCCGTGCTGATCAAGCCGCAGGGCGCCACGCTGGGGCTGCTGCTGCTCGCGTATCCGTTCGCGGCGAGCGACGCCGCGGAGCGCGCGCGCCGGCTCACCGGAACGATCGCGGGCCTCGTGTCCGCGTTCGCGCTGGCGGGGGTCGTAGGGCTGCTGTTCCACCCGGCTGCGGACGTGTACGGCTGGCTGTTCGGGCGCTACGCGTTCGGGAGCAACGTGTATCAGTACACGTCGGTGAACGCGTTCAACCTGTACGCGCTGCGCATGCCGATGTGGAACCCCGACAACGCGGCGATCTCGCTGTTCGGCTTCCCGGTCGGCTCGTACGCCACGTGGGGCGTGGGGCTCGTCCTGGCCGCAACGGTGCTGATCGTCGGGCGCTATCTGCAGCGGCGCGACGACCGCGCGCTGCTCGAAGGCGCGATGCTGATCGCACTCGCGTTCTTCGTGCTCGCGACGCGCATGCACGAGCGCTATGTGTACGGCGCCTTCCTGCTCGCGATGCCGCTGCTCGCGTTCGGGCGCGGCGGCCTGTGGTCGTCCGTCGTGCTCACCGTGACGATGTACCTGAACCTCGCGTACTCGCTCGCGTACCAGACCGTGATGGAGCAAAAGATCGTCGGCGTGAACGCGTCGGATCTGTGGCCGGGCGTCTCGCATCCCGCCGCGCTCGCGAACGTCCTCCTGTTCTTCTGGATGGGCTATCTGTATCTCGGCGGCGGCGGCGAAGCGACCGCCGCCGCGGGCGAGCAAGGTGCGGTGCCCGCCGCGACACCGTGGGGCAACGCGCTCGGCGCGGTCGCCGCGAAAGCGCGCGGCTGGTTCGATCCGCGCGAAGGTCTCATCGGCATGGTGCGGCTCGACTGGGCGATAGCCGGCGGAATCGCGCTCGGCGCGTTCGCAATCGCGGTGATCGGCTATTGGTGGCCGCCCGACCGCAT
>JAXDMB010000382.1:0-3591 GCA_034666325.1 Vulcanimicrobiota bacterium | reverse complement strand
AACGCGGCGGCGAGCAGACCGAGCACGGTACCCGCGAGCGTGAACGCGCCGCGCACGCCGGCCGACGTGCCCCACGCTTCGCGCGGAACCACTTCTGGCAGCAGCGCTTGATAGATCGTCTGCGCCGCGGTGATCGCGACCGTCGCGGCAACGAGCGCCACCGCGACCGCGCCGGTCGACAGCGCGAACGCCATCGCGCCGATCGCGATGACGTCGACCGCCAGCGCCACCGCGGTCTCGCGCCGCCGGTCGCCGCCGCGCCGCCGCGCGCGGTCCGACAGCCAGCCGGCGACCGGCGGCACGAGGGCGACCGCCGCGCCGACCAGCGTCGCGAGCACCGCCAGCACCGCCGTGTGATCGCGCGGCGCGAGGTGCAGGACGATCGCCGGCACGACGATCGAGATCAGCGCCGTGTCCTGGAAGTGGATGCCCAGCCAGAGCGCGTTCAGCGACGCGTGATCGCGTTTGCGGAACGTGCTAATCGATGTCCGCCCAGGTCGCGACGTCGACGCGCACGTGCGCGTCGGGCTCGCCGCTCGCGACGTGCGCGGGCGGCAGCGTGCGCGCCGTGGTGCGCTCGATCGTGCCGTACGAGCCGCGCGTCACGCGAAAGGCGACGCGCGCCCCGCGGTGCAGACGCAGCACGAGCCGGAAATGCCGCGCCTCGACGCGGTCCATGCGCACCTCGGACGGCGACCAGCCGCTGCGCTCCGTGCTGACGTAGATGTCGTCGCCCGGCGGCGTGCGCGGCGGCACGAACACGTCGATGGTGGACGTCACGAACTGCGTCTCGTCCGCGTCGTTCTCCACGGCCGGCGCGAGCACGTACGCCGCGCGTGGAATCTTCGCTGCGGGCAGCGCATCGGCGGTGAGCTTCTGCGGGGTCGCGCGGTTGCCGGCGTCGAGCGAGACCGCGATCGCGCGGCCCGGTACGACCGCCGCGCACGACACGCCGTCCGCAAGCCGCAGCACGCCCGCGCCGGCAACGGCGAGACGATCGCCGCTGCACGACAGCGGCACGATGCGAAACAGCGCGGCGCCCGCCGCCGCCAGGACGAACGCGTACGTCACGGCGTAATGGCGAAGCTCCAGCGCGGCAGCCAGCGCGTGCCGCCCCATGCGAAATCGTACGCGCGCCCGATGTCCAGACCGATGTTCGGGAACGGCCGGAACCTCACGTCCGTGCGCGCCTCCCACTGCGGCCGTCCGAAGCCGCGGTACTGCGGGAAGTCCGCCGTGTGCACGACGGACAGGCGCAGGGACGTGTTGCCGTTGGGCGTGAACACGAGGTCCGCGTTCTGCGAGCGCAGCGTCGACGCGCCGGTGAACGCGGCGTAACCGTAGTACGGCGTGCCGTCCGGCAGCAGCAGCGGCGAGCTGGGCGTCGGGTAGAACAGCGCCTGCGCGTTCGGGTACACGTCCGCGCTCCACAAGCCTTGATAGCCGGCGAACAGCGTCACGTTGCGCATCAGCGGGTGCGACGCCGTCGCGTTGCCGCCGAGCGTGTCGGAATAGTGCGGGAACGAGTACCACGTTCGCGCGGCGACGAGCGTCGTCACGATCGGCGTGCCGAGCGGGCGCAGGTTCGGGCCCGACACGAAGAGGTTGAGCCCGTGGCGCCACACGGTGGAGTAGTTGCCCCGATCGGACACTTGGCTGAGCAGCCCCCCGCGCTGCGCGTCGAAACCGAACGTGCCGCCGACGCGCCACGTCGCCCCCGCGACCAGCGGCCGGTCGGGGCTGTGCAGGTTCGCGGTGAAGCGCGAGCCGCCGCCGGAGTCGCGCGTGTAGTCGAGCCCGCTGCCCGCGGCGCCGATCGCTGCCGTCATCCCGACGTGCGCGACGCTGCCGTAGATCGTCGACGTGCCGTCCGCGCTCATGGTGTAGCGCGAGCCCAGCTGTTTGTACGCGGTCACGCTGCGCACCGCGTAGCCGCGGAACGGCGCGTCGATCGACGCGGTCACGAACGCGGTATCGCCCGACACGATGTGCTGCTGCAGGCCGAGCGCGATCCCGGGACCGCTCTCGTAGCGCGCGTGCAGCGCGGTGAGCGACGTCGGCGACCCCCACAGCCCGTACGGCTGGTCGAACGTCGCGCCCGGCAAGCTGCTCGCGCTGAAGCCGGCGGCGGTCGCGTACGTGTAGAGATACGACGGCACCGGAACGCCGCCGACCGACGTCGGGAACGCGGCGGGCGTGAAGCGCACGTCCGCGTGCGGCGTGATCTTCGCGTGCTTGGAGCGAATGAACGCGCCGCGGTCGTCCACGTCCGGAAACGCGAAGCGCTGCGCGTCGAAATCGGCGGGGCTCGCGGGTCCGAGCGCGCGCGTCGTGCGCGACACGCCGGTTGCGGCGTCGAGCAGGTCCACGCGCTCGCTGTCGATCTCGACCGCGACGGCATCCGCGTCCGCGCTCGCGGCGCCGCGCTCCACGTGCGCGTGCCCCGCGAGAACGACGATATCTTTCTTCAAGTCGACGTACGCAGCGTCGGCGCGCGCGCGCGTTCCGTCCGCCAGCGTCAGCGACGCGCCGTCGCGTGCGACCAGCGCCAGCGTGTCCGCGAAGAACACGACCGAGCCGCCGTCGAGCGCCGCCGCGGTGCGCGCGCTCGCGGCGCACGGCGCGGCAACGGCGGCCGCGCCGAGAACGATCGTCGCGAGCGTCCGGCGCATCTAGCCCGGCGGGCGGTTGGGCTGCGAGGGCGGGCGCGGCGTCGGGAAACCGCCCGGCGGCGTCGCGCGCTGCGGCGGAGCGATCCCGCCCTGCGGGAACGGGTTGGGATTGAACGGGGTCGGAATCGCACCCGGCTGCGCGGCCTGCGGGACGTTCGAGCGGTCGTCCGACCACGCGAACACCGTCACGCGCGCTTCTTGCGCATCGACTTCTCTGGTGCTGTACTCGTGCGGCGGCGCCTGCAGCCCGTCGTTGCCGAGCTCGACGGAGTTCCACGAGCCGCGCGTGACGCGAAACGCGAACTTGGTGCCCGATGCGAAGCGCCGCGTCGCGCGATAGCGCTGGCCGTCGATGCGGTCCATCTTGATCGCCTGCGGGTTCCAGCCGCTCGCATCGGTGCTGATGTACACGTTCGCGTTGAGCGCGGTGGTCGGCGGTACGGTGACGAGGAACGCGACCGCGACCTCCTTTCCGGTGAGCGGGACCCCGACGATCTCGGGCGCTTTGACGGTGGTCGGGTTCGTTGCCGAAAGCGGGTTCGGGAGCACGCCGTACGTGGCGTCGGTCGCCAATCGCTTCGTCGTGAGATCCAGCTCCACGACTTCTTTGGTGGCCGGGTCCAGGACCGCGCGCGCGAACAGCTTCGGTCTGGGCTTCAGCGGCGTGGGGCCGCCGGTGTCGTAGTCCACGATCTTGAGCGCGGCGGCGAGCTTGAACGAATCGCCGCTCGTGAAGTACACATAGCCGTTGCGCACGTCGAGCAGCTGGCCCGTCACGCGCACGAGCTGTCCCTGTTGCGCGAGCGACGGAATCGCGAGAGCGGCGAGAACGACGGCCGCGAGCAGTGCGGCCAGACGGCGTACCATCATGGCGAAAACTGTATCCCGAACTGCGGCGTCCAACGTTCGTTGGCGAAGT
>JAXDMB010000381.1:0-2512 GCA_034666325.1 Vulcanimicrobiota bacterium | reverse complement strand
CGCTCTTGCGCGTCGATGCCGAGCGCGAGGTCGGCGTGCAGCGCGACGATGCGTTCCGTTGCGATCGATGCGAACGACGCGATCACCGGCAGCTTTTTCGCCTGGGGCGGATAGTCGGTGAACGTCGAGACGCCGACCACCGCACCGCCGGCGCCGACCGCGAACAGATCCTCGGTCATCGACGGCACGAGCGAGACGATGCGGTGCGACGCGGGGCCGCCGATCATCTTGACGTCGCGGCGAGAGCTCGCGGAACCGCACGACGCGAGGCCGAGCGCGAGGAACACCAGCAATGCCGTCAGTGTCGTGGCACGGGGGAGCACCGCCGAGCGATACGCCGGGACGGCGGTCACACCTGGTTCACCGGCGTGCCGATCGTTGACCATCGCCAGCGCTTCGCCGCCGGGGTTGGCGCGACCAGGAGTCGTTGCGGGCTTCGCCCGAACAACGGAGCAGAGTTCGCGTGCGCGGGAAGCCGGTTCGAATCCGGCACGGTCGCGCCACTGTCAGCGGGGAGCCGCCGCGGTCACGGTCCGGAAGGACTGGAAGGCCGCGGCACCAGGCACCGATCCGCGAAGTCAGGATACCGTCGCGCGGACGTTTCTCGCCCTCACCCCTCGCGTCAAAGGGAAGGACTCGAATGACGTTCCGCACGTTCGTGGCGCTTTGCGCCCTCACTCCGGCGTTCTGCGCCGCTCCGGTGCTCTGCGCGCCGCCCGCGCTCGCCCAATCCGGTCCGGCACAAGCGCCTCCACCGCAATCGCCCCAGCCCGCTGCGCGCGCTTCCGCCGCGCCGGTAGCCACCGCCTCGCCCGCGCCCGGGCTCGGCGACATCGGGCGCGTCGGCACCAGCGACCGGCGCGACGAGCCCGCCGGCGCCACCAGCAAGGCGACGTACGTCGTCACGAAGGCCGACATCGTGCGGCGCGGGTTCACCACCGTCGCCGCGGCGCTCGAGGACGTCCCCGGCGTCGTCGTGACGCGCACCGGGCCGGTCGGCTCGTCGGCGGGCGTCGCGATTCGCGGTACCGCGGCGAACCAGACGCTGGTGCTGCTCGACGGCCGCCCGCTGGCGGGCGCGCAGATCGGCACGCTGGATCTCGGCGCGCTGCCGACTGCCGGCGTCGAGCGGATCGAGATCGTGGAAGGCAGCGGCGCGACGCTGTACGGCACCGGCGCGATCGGCGGCGTGATCAACGTCGTCACCGTGCCGCGCAACCGCCGCGACACGATCGCAACGCTGTCGAACGCGACGTTCGGCGAGAGCGCGTTGGTAGTGGACGCGCCGAACTTCGCCTTCGAGCGGCGCGTCGCGCGCAGCGACTTCGGTTATCCGGCGTTCGGCAGCGATCCGTCCGGCGTGCGGCAAGACGTCGACCTCGCCTCGACGTCGCTGCGCGCGCGCACCGCGACGCATCTCGGCGCGCTCGGCCTTGCGCTCGACGGCGGGATCGTCGCGCGGCATCTCGGCGCGGCGGGACAGGTTCCGTTCACCACGCCCAACGCGCGGCAGGACGACGTGAACGGCGACGCGCGCGCATCGCTGTCGCGCAGCGGCGCGCGTTCCGCGGCCACGCTCGATCTCACCGGAACGCGCGAGTCGCTGCTGTATCGCGATCCCGTCGCGGCGGAGAGCTTCACCGGCGCGCCGTTCGCGTTTCTTAACGTGGAGTCGCGCGTGCAGGCGTCGCTGCGCAACGTCGTGCAGAACGACGGCGGCGCGCTCGTGTACGGCGTCGATCTCGCGCGCGGCGTCGCGCGCATCGACGCGGGTGACGGACAGCCGGCCGTGCACGGCTTCGCGCAGACCGCGGTGTACGCGCAGGATCAGGTGCGCTTCGGAAACTCGCTGCGCGCGTACGCGGGGCTGCGCGCAGAGCGCGACGGTGCGCAAGGCGGCGCGCTCGCTCCGTCGCTCGGCGGAACGTGGAGCTTCGGCGACGGGCTCGCGCTGCGCGCCAACGCGTCGACCGCGTTTCGCGCGCCGACTGCGGTGGATCTGTACTATCCCGGCTTCTCGAACCCGAACCTCCATCCCGAGCGCACGAAGAACTTCGACGTGGCGCTCGAGGATGCGCGGCTGCTCGGCGGCGCGAGCTTCGGCTGGTTCGTCACCGCGGGCAACGATCTGATCGCCGTCAACTCGTCGGGCGTGAACAACGTGCAGAAGGCGGTGATCGGCGGGTTCACGCTCGACGTCCGCACGCGGCCGCTGAACGGTTTCACGGCGCGCCTGAACTTCACCGACCTCTATCGCGCGCAGAACCTCACCGCGTCCGAACAACGGCTGGCGCGGCGGCCGGTGCTCGTGTCGAACGCCGAGCTCGCGTATGCGGGCGCGCCGCGCGCGCTGCTCGCGTCGGCGGGGATCGTCGCGCACTCCGTGGGACTCAACGCCGATCCGTTCGGCGCGGCGCAGCCGTTCACGCGCGTCGATGCGTACGCGCGGTTCCGCGCCGCACCGCGCGCAGTCGTCACGCTGCGCGTGTACGATCTCGGCGGCGAGCGCTAC